>JAZBNQ010000042.1:0-3738 GCA_036350775.1 Mariniphaga sp. | reverse complement strand
TTCGACCACCGGGAAATTTACGACATCCTGGATTTGTGCATTTCGTGCAAAGCCTGTAAAGCCGAATGCCCGTCGAATGTGGACATGGCCAAACTGAAAGCCGAATTCCTGCAGCATTATTACGACATTCACGGCATTCCGTTAAGATCGCGGCTGGTGGCTTACCTGCCCCGGCTTAACCCACTGGCCATGCTGGTCCGGCCAATTTCCAACTTTATGATGAAAACCCCGGTTTTCAAAAAGATAATTGGAATTGAAATACGCCGGAACCTGCCAACTTTGTCGAAAATCACCCTCAGCCGCTGGACCAGCAATGGCATTCCGGTTCCTGAAGTTGCGCCCAAAAGAAAGGTTTATTTGTTTAACGACGAGTTTACCAATTTTAATGAAAGCGACATGGGAATAAAAGCCATTCTGCTTTTAACCAAATTGGGATACGAAGTGAAAATTCCGGTGCATAAAGAGAGTGGCCGAACCTTTCTTTCCAAAGGGCTGGTGCGCACCTCCAAAAAAATAGCTACCGAAAATGTGAACCTTTTAAAAGATCTTATTTCGGATGAAACGCCGCTGCTAGGCATCGAACCGTCGGCCATCCTGGCTTTCCGCGACGAATACCCGGAATTGGTAGAAAAAGATTTGCAACCAGTTGCTGAAAAATTGGGAAAACAAGCGCTGCTGTTTGAAGAATTTATTTCTGCAGAAATTGAAAATGGAAATATTACAGAAGATCAGTTCACTTCAGAAGAAAAACAGATTTTGCTGCACGGGCATTGCCAGCAAAAAGCGGTGGCCAGCACCGAACCCACAAAAAAAATGCTTTCGTTGCCAAAAAATTATTCGGTAAAAGAAATTCCCTCAGGTTGCTGCGGCATGGCAGGTTCGTTTGGCTACGAAAAGGAGCATTACGATTTATCAATGAAAATTGGCGAAATGGTACTGTTTCCGGCAGTTCGGGCAGCAGAGGAAAAGGTCATTATTTCGGCTCCTGGAACTTCGTGTCGCCATCAGATTAAAGACGGCACGGGAAAAAATGCCAAACACCCGGTGGAGGTGTTGTATGAAGCGCTTATTTAAAAATGTTGGGAAAACTTCTGTATTATTTTCTGAACCAAAAAAAGGATAAAACTTATGACCAATAAATTCAGAACCGAAACCGACCTGCTGGGGAAAAAACAAATTCCGGAAGATGTTTTGTGGGGAATTCACACGGCCCGTGCAGTGGAAAACTTTCCGCTTTCTGACAGGCCGGTTCATCCCGAACTGATTAAAGCTTACGGCGAAGTAAAACTGGCCTGTACCCAAACAAACATCCAACTTGGCTTTTGGAAGGCAACACCCGAAAAAGAAGATGCCATTGAAAAAGCCTGTTTCGAAATGAGCCAGGGAGTGCTGAATGAGCACATTCTGGTTGATGCATTGCAGGGCGGAGCCGGAACGTCAACCAACATGAATGTAAATGAAGTGATTGCCAACCGTGCCCTTCAAATCCTGGGCAAAAAACCTGGAAATTACGAAATCGTTTCCCCGCTCGACGATGTTAATCTGCACCAGTCAACCAACGACACCTACCCCACTGCACTGAAAATTGCGGCCATCCGCTTGCTGAGGCAACTGGAACAAAACGTTTTGGAATTGCAGGAATCTTTTCAGCAAAAAGAAAAGGAATTTGCCCACATTGTAAAAGTTGGCCGCACCCAACTGCAGGATGCCGTTTTAACCACGTTGGGCCGGACGATGAGCGCCTATTCAGAGGCAATAAGCCGCGACCGCTGGCGGATATACAAGTGCGAGGAACGCCTGAGAGTAGTCAATCTTGGCGGAACGGCCATTGGAACCGGCCTGGGTGCACCCCGGCAATTTATTTTTAAAGTGGTTGACCGGTTGCGTGAAAATACCAATATTGGCCTGGCCCGAAGCGAAAACCTGATTGACGGAACTCAAAACACCGATGTTTTTGCAGAAGTTTCAGGTATCCTCAAAGCATCTGCTTCGAACCTCTACAAAATCAGCAACGATTTAAGATTATTGTCGAGCGGACCAGATGCCGGCTTGGGTGAAATAAACCTGCCTGCCAAACAGGCCGGCTCTTCCATTATGCCGGGAAAAGTAAATCCGGTAATTCCTGAAGCTGTTGCACAGGCCGCTTTGCTGACCATGGGAAATGATCAGATTATTACCCAGGCATGCAGTGCAGGAAATCTTGAATTAAACCAGTTCATGCCACTCATCGCTTACACGTTGCTTGAAAATCTGTCTGTATTAAACAAAGCCGTTTCAATTTTTAATTCGCATTGTGTGGCCGAAATAACAGCCAACGAAAAAATTTGCAGGGCGCAGGTAGAAAATGCCACAGCCACAGTAACTGCTTTGATTCCCAAAATCGGCTATGAGAAAGCTTCACTTCTGGTAAAAAAATCACAAGCTGAAAACATTTCAATTAAAGCGGCTGCACTAAAACTTAACTTTCTTTCGGCCAAAGAATTTGATGAATTAATTACACCCGAGGCTGTTTGCCGGCTTGGTCATTCCTGAATGGAATTTATTCCCGGTTTTTTATTGTCCGTTTAGCTTTGAATTTGTACTTTTCCGGGCATAAAATTTTGAAATGAGGGCGCCAAAAACTTTTCGGTTACATATTGGAATTTTCGGCAAGCGGAATGCCGGCAAATCAAGTATTTTGAATGCACTAACCCAACAGGATGTTTCTATTGTTTCGCAAATAGCCGGTACAACAACAGATCCGGTGGAAAAACCCATGGAGCTTTTGCCGCTTGGCCCTGTTCTTTTTATCGATACAGCAGGGATTGATGATGTGGGCGATTTGGGAGAAAAAAGAGTGAACAAAACTCTGGCGGTTTTCGACCGGACTGATTTAGGAGTTATTGTGACCAACTTCAACGATTGGGGCGGTTATGAACTAAACCTGATTGAAGCATTTAAAAACCGGGAAATTCCTTTTATCATCATTTTCAATAAGTTCGACCTATTCCCTGAAAACCATGACATAACTTCCCAGCTCGACAGTGTAAAAATAAAATATGTATTTACATCGGCCACCGAACAACAGGGGATTTCTGATTTGCGCCAGCTGTTATTAAAATCAGCTCCTTCCGATTATATTAACCGGCCCAGCATTCTGGCTGATTTGGTAGGCCCCGGCGAAGCTGCCGTTTTGGTCGTTCCCATCGATAAAGAGGCGCCCAAAGGTCGCCTGATTTTACCCCAGGTACAAAGCATCCGCGATTTGCTCGATAACGACTCGTTTTGTATGGTGGTTAAAGAACGTGAATTACAGCAGGCACTTTCCACATTAAACAAACCCCCAAAACTTGTGGTAACCGATTCGCAGGCCTTTTTAAAAGTGGCCGCCGATACTCCACCCGAAATTCCGCTGACTTCCTTTTCCATTCTTTTTGCGCGTTTCCAGGGCGATTTAACCGAAATGGTGCGGGGCGCCATGGCCATTGACCAACTTAAAACCGGCGATAAGGTTTTAATTGCCGAAGCCTGTTCGCACCATCCGATTGGCGAAGACATTGGCACCGTAAAAATACCCCGCTGGCTTACCCAGTATGTGGGAGGCAAACTTCAAATCGACAGTTTGCGGGGTCACGATTTCCCCAAAAATATTACTGAATATAAAATTATTATCCACTGCGGGGCCTGCATGTGGAACCGGCGCGAAATGCTCAGCCGCATTATGAAAGCCCGGCAGGCCGGAGTTCCCATTACCAATTA
>JAZBNQ010000041.1:0-2163 GCA_036350775.1 Mariniphaga sp. | reverse complement strand
CCTCTGGGTTTCAACAGGCATTCGGGGAGTTGATTACGGTTTAACCGGTGTACCTTTTTCAAAGTTTCATATTTCGGAAAACGGAGGCCCGTATTATCTGACCTACAAAGAGGTAACTGCTATTCAATTTGATAAAACCGGAAATATGTGGCTGGGTTATGAAACAGGCCATCTTGAACAACACACCTACGATCCGCTGAATAAAATTCAGTATAACATACAGACTAAAAACCCGGAAATTCCGCACGGTTCGGTTTTTGCCCTGTTTGAAGACAGCAGGCAACAGGTTTGGGCCGGTGGCTGGCTGACAGGATTATTAAAACTGAATTCCCAAACCCACACATTTGTGCCGGTACCCATAAAATCCGATTCCATTTCCCGGCTTACAGAAGCAGCAGATGTCAGGGCAATTATCGAGGACAAAAAAGGAAACATTTGGATTAGCTTTCACGGTATCGGCCTTGGAAAATACAATCCGGCCACGCAGGAAATGCAAATATTCGGGGAATCTGCAGAAAACCCTTCTACCGGTTTGTCCAACAAATACATCTATTCCCTGTGTTTCGATAAAAATGAAAATCTTTGGATTGCTTCGGCCCACGGTATTTCAAAAATGGACACCGAGACAAATACTTTTACTTCCTGGTTTTCTGAAGAGGACAATCCCAATTCACTGAACAGCAGCAGGGTAAATACAGTTCATCACGATAATTCAGGCAATATTTGGGCCGGTACCGACAAAGGACTCTATCTGTTTTTACCAGCTATTGGAAACTTTAAACCGGTTCTTACCGAAGAAGATTATCCCGGAATGAACATTTCGGCCATTCAGTCGGTAAATCCCGGTGAAATCTGGCTGAGTACCCAGACGGGAATTTTCAAAGTAACTTATTCCATAAACTCTGGTGGAAAAGAAGTGGTTGTATCAGCCACCCAATTCAACCGGTCTGACGGACTTTTGTCGGCCAACTATTTTCCCCGCTCAGCTGGTAATGCCAACGGATTGATCTATTTTGCGGGCAACGAAGGAATTGATTTTTTTAACCCCGACGAATTGTCTTCATACAGCCAAACTTCAAACAACATCCGGATAACAGAAATAATTTCTGATGGCAAACAAGTGATGTCAAAAGTTAAAAACAATGAAAAGGGAAGGCTGGAACTGGATTACCGCAACCAATTTTTGTTGATAAGGTTTTCCGCATTCAATTTTAAAATTACAGACATTGGAAGGTACAGGTATAAACTCGAAGGACTAAACGATGAATGGATTTACCTGCAAAATGAGCACCAGGCCACCTTTACCCATCTTCGACCAGGAGATTATGTTTTTAGAATTGAAACCATGTACAAAGGGAAATGGATAAACAACCATGCTGTTTTGCCCGTATTTGTTAAAAAACCTTATTACATGACCGCCGGATTTTTTATCATTTTAGCCGTATCGCTTTTCTTTTTTGTTTGGGGTATTTCAAAGACTCGCTCAAAAGTGCTGCTTTTAAGGCAGAAAAAACTCGAACAAATTATTGAAAAACGCACCCTCGAATTGCAACATAAAAACAAGGAATTATTGCAGGCGAACCAAACTAAAGACAAGTTTTTCTCTATCATTTCCCACGATTTGCGGAGTCCGTTTTCAGGGCTGCTGGGGATTTTGGATTTACTCACCTCCAATGAAAACAGTTTTGATTCAGCCACCCAAGACCAATTGCTTCAGACGGTAAAATCATCGGCTTACAACACATTTGAATTACTTGAAAACCTCCTGCTATGGTCGCGGGCGCAAATGAAAAACACAACCTGCACCATTGAAAAACACAACATCAGTGAAGTTCTAAGGAAAAACATCAACCTTAAAAAGGAAACTGCACGACAAAAAGGAATTTCAATTTCGGAAAGTTTTACAGATCGAATTGAAGCCCTTTTCGATAAGGAAATGATTAATACCGTAATCCGAAACATACTCAGCAATGCCATTAAATTTACCCACCCGGGCGGTCAGGTGAATATCGTGGCCGAAAATAAAAACGGTGAAGTTAAAATCAGCATTTCAGATACCGGGATTGGATTAACTGAAAAAGAGCTCCATACTATTTTTAAACTGGAAAAAATGAACCGACCAGGAACTGAAGGAGAAAAAGGTACCGGACTGGGTTTGATTAT
>JAZBNQ010000040.1:0-3980 GCA_036350775.1 Mariniphaga sp. | reverse complement strand
GGGATAAAACGTTAAAAGCTCCCCGTTTTCGGTATAACCTCCGGCATGGCCAACCGAAATATACTGACAGATGTTGTCTTTAATAATACACGGTTTGGTATAAAATTCGGTAAGGTTAGTGCCCCGGCTGCAATATAACTCACCAAAAGTAAGATTGTGAATTTCGAATGGCAATGCATTGCGTGTGGTATCCCTGATATCAGCGTTAATAATTGTATTAGCCGGATTTTCGCCAAAAAGAATGGTGCCCGGCCTTAATTTTATTTCTCCGTCCAATGGCGAATAATTCCCGGTTTTTACAAAAATGGTGTCGCCGGTTTTGCTTCCGGTAATGCCTTCTTCAACCGTGTTAAACGGGTGCTGTCTTGTCCCGTCTTCAACACCGGAGGTGTTGTTTTCGTCAATATAAATGGTTTGGGCTGATACTGTTAATGCAGGTATGCCAAATACCAATGCAACAAATAGTGTCAAATAGTTTTTCATGGTTAGTTGTTTTTTATCAGTTTGGTTGTAATTATTTTATCCCCAAATGCCATACGGCAAAAATAAATCCCGGGTTTCAGGTTGCTGCCGTTAAACTTAAAAGTATAAATTCCGGCCGGTTGAAAATGATTAAGGGGCATTGCTATTTCGATTCCGGTAATCGTGTAAATTTTTATAGAAACCTGCTTTGCTGTTTCGAGCGAATAAGAAATGGAGGTTTGATTGGTAAACGGATTTGGATAACACGAAACCAGTCCGGTTTTTTTATTTTCCATTCCTGAAATTCCAACAGCCGGTGTAATTGAAAATTGCCATGTTTCACTCCACTCACTTTCAAATCCCAGTCGTAAAGATTTCACCCGCCAGTAATAATAATTTTCAGTCAGCAGTTCCGATACAGAGACCATCGTATCGGTTGTCCAGTCATTTGAAAAAATTACGTTGGTAAACATTGAATCTGTTGCCAGTTCAAAATCAAAGGCATCAGCGCGGAAATCATTTTTCCATATAAAATCCAAGGGAACCGTATTATGACTTGCAGCAAAATTCTTGGGCGAAATCAGTTCAGGAACTCCCGGGTGTTCAATAAACGGCATAATATCGGCGATTGCCAGTAAATCGTTGTCGTTGCCATCATAAACATCAAACTGGTTAATTTCTTCAAAAGTATTGTGATCCCAAATATTGTTTTGCGCAAAAATTTCCGGTTTTATTGTAAACGGAGTTTCAATGTACAGGTCGAATCCACCGTTGCTTGTTAGTGTGTTATTTTCGAGTCGGGCGTTGTTCAGCAGTCGAACGCCGTTTCCTCCGTTGCCGGCAATGATATTGGATTTCATCGGGACCGAAATGGTATCCGAGTATTCGGCATATTCAGGATGAACATCCACAACAATTCCATCGCCGGTGTTATTGATAATCTTATTTGAATCAGTGCGGCAGGAAACCGTTTGAAGATAAATCCCAGTTCCTGCGTTCGATACCGAGTTATTGACCATTTGTGACGTAATGGAAATCAATGAAATCCCAAAAGTTCCTCCATGAATGGTATTGTTAAACAAACCGGGAAATGAAACTGAATTCACTTTGATTGCGCAAATGGTGGTGCTGTCTTCGGGTAAAATTTGTCCTGCAGAAGGCAAAGTCGGCAAAGTGATTTGATTTCCGGTGGCTTTTCCTCCGCTGGTTGTAATAAATTCAATTCCCGATACGGTCCCATCAGAATGAATCCTATTGCCGGTGACTTCGGCCTGGGCTGATTTTGCCCTGATAACAATTCCTCCATTTTCAAAAATATTATTCCCGATAACAGTGTTTGCCAAAGCTGTGGAAGTAACTGACAAGACTCCTTTTTTAACAAGATTGTTATCAAAAGTATTACCTGTAGAAGCTACTGCAAAAATTTCAACTCCCGTGCCGATTACATTGTTTATCATCATATTTGGATGGGTTGAAACGGAAAAGATTTTCAGGCTGTCGCCTATGGTATTGTTTTCAACATAAATGGTGTCTTTTTTTGAAACGGTTGAAATCCGAATACTTCCACCAGCCTGGCAGTTTGAAACTGTTACATTTTTTTTCATGGAAATAATGTTCAGATCGATATCTCCTCCAACGTTACAGCCGATAATTTTACGGAAAGCATCGCACGAACTATTCTGAATTTTAAGATCGCCGATTATGTCATTGTCGAGGTATGTAAGGCGACCCGTTGAAACTACTCCGGGAACAGAATCATTAACCATTTCAAGCCGGCAATTTTTTACCGTTAACGGTGTAAAAGTGTATGTACTGTCGCATTGTCTTACATTCCGGCAATACAATGAATTAATGATAACAGGAATCGAGTCAAGTGTTCCTGAAAGGACAAAAGTACCGTGTACGATGGTTTTTTCTTTTCCTGCGCCTTCAATGAAAATATTCCTGATTACTTTCAGCGAATCGGGAAAATATTCGCCGGCCGCGATATATAATGTATCTAGTGTATTACAGTTTGCCAATCCCTCTTCGATGGTGATGAAGGGGTATTGCTCTGTTCCGTTTTCCGTTCCAGCATTGTTGCTGTCATCGACATAAATGGTTTGTGCGCTTATCCAAATCGGGATTAACGTTAATAATATCAGGTAAAGTTTTTTCATAATTTTTATTTTTTTACCGGGATCGGCGATTAAAAATCGCCTATTCCGTTTCATCGTTTTTTTATTGGTGAACGTTTAAACTCAAAATGATTTAGCTCGGGCACCCGGTTAGGGTCGAAATTGGGATCGTCAGTGTAAATCACAAAATCGTTATTGCCCGACCAGCGATGGTTCCACTCATTTGTGCCGGTTTCAATTTCATTGGTAAACGGATTTATATATTCCTCCTGTCCGGTTAAATTCAAATACATGTCGTTTTGAATAACTGCGTTGTTTTGTTGCCGATGTTGATTAATTTCTTCTGAAATCCGGTTAATTTCTGCCATGGTTTTGTTATAAATCCCGGCACGTTCCAGTTGTCCTTTTATTTCTCCGGCCAGCCACTGCCGGTTTAGTGTCAGTGAATTGCCGATTGCCGAAAAAACGGGTTCAAATTCTTTCAGTTTTCCGCGGGGCGCCCGCACCGAAAATGTGTAGCGGTTTTTCCACATACCGGCACCTGCCTGCCCCAGGTTCATAATCACTGAAACAATTTTTTCCTCAAACACTTTTCCATCGTTGGTGTAGTTTACAGTTACCAGGGCAGCGTTGTAAGTAAATCCCATTCCGGCCATTAATTTGTCTTCGTTTTGTACGGCATTGGCCAGTTCGGGCAGGTTTTTGTTTTCAACAACCGAAATATTTGAAATGCCCGGATGGGCATACGGAAGAACAATTTTCAGGATAAACTGGTCAGGTGGCACGAGTGGAATTACGGTCATTCCCTGGTAGTTGCTGCCCGCAGGAAACAAGCCCAATTGTCCGGCGGGTGAATACCGCGAATCGAAATAAAACATGTCGGGATACCAACGCATCATTGCTGTTCCGGCCTTATCACATTTCATCGAAAAATCGAGTTTGGCTTCCAGGGCATTGGCAGCACCACCACCGGCAGTTGGGTCTATTCTGAATATTCCACCTTCTGTTTCCCAGTTTTGAGGAAGCAGGATTTTAAATGCTTTTTCGTTGGGTTCCCACTTCCATTTAAATAAATAGTAGTCCGTTTTTGGTTGAGCTGAAGAATAGGACAGAAGAAAAATGAATAGAAGAATTGTCTGTATTCGTTTCATAATATTCGTGATTTAATATTTTAGTTAAGGGCAGCAAATTTTAATGAGGTAAAGAAGAATGGCATCTGTATTTGTTTATTCACAAACAGATGCCATCCTTTGGCAAAAGCTACCGTTTGACAACAACTTTTTTAGTTACACACTTATCTTCAAAATATATTTTACAGAAATACACACCGTCGTTTAGCTTACTTAAATTAATATCAATTGTTTCTTTACCTGAGCCAAACTGCTTTTCAATCCATTTTTT
>JAZBNQ010000039.1:0-2417 GCA_036350775.1 Mariniphaga sp. | reverse complement strand
GAACCTGTATCCAATGCCCGATTCGGTAATTAATAGTGTTGGCCGCGAAGGATTTTCTTCGATCTTTTTTCGCAACTGAGCCACAAAAACCCTTAAATACTGGGTTTGTTCAATGTAGCCATATCCCCACAATTCTTTAAGAATATATTGATGTGTAAGTACGCGCCCACTGTTTTTTGCCAGCAACTGGAGTAATGAAAATTCAGTGGCTGTGAGCTTTACTATTTCGTTGTTCTTTCGTACTATATGGTTGACAAAATCTATGGTTAAATTACCGAAAGACAGAATGGAAGTGTCAGAACCATCATTCCCAGGTCTCAAAGCAACCCGAATTCGGGCAAGTAACTCTCCCGAACGAAATGGTTTGGCAAGAAAGTCGTTTGCACCATTATCCAAAGCTTTAATAATTTCATCTTCCGAGTCGCGAACCGAGAGAATAATGATGGGTTTCTGGAACCATTCCCTTAATTTTTTTAGAATTTCCTGTCCGTCGATATCCGGCAAACCCAAATCAAGTAAAATAAGTGACGGATGTTGTGTTGCCGCATCTACCAAACCCTCTTTTCCATTGGCAGAAAGAATAACTTTATAGCCACTTGCAGATAAGGTTATGTCGAGCAATCTGCGAATCTGCTTTTCGTCATCAATAACCAGTATGGTTTCATTCTCCTTCATCATCTTGTTCCTGTAGGTTTTTAATATCGGGAATTTCGGTTGGAATATTTATAGAAAACCGGGCACCTCCAGGTTGTCGGTTTTCAATGTCAATAGTGCCTCCATGTGCTTCTACAAAACCTTTGGCAATAGATAGTCCCAGGCCTAAACCGCCGGTTTTGCTTTCATCAACCCTGAAAAACTTTTTAAATACATTTTTGAGCTCATTTTCAGGAAATCCGGGTCCGTTGTCTGTAACTTCCATTTTCATTATTCCGTCAGTGTAACCAACGGAAAGAGTTATTTCGGAAGTAGGAGGTGCATACTGTGTGGAATTTATCAGCAGGTTATATAAAACCTGTTCCATCAGGCCAAAATCAATTTTTACCAATGGCATATCATACTGAACATTAATTCTCAGAGCAAATGGTTTCAGTTCTTCCTTTAGGTCGTCAGCCACTTTATTTACCAGGTCGTTTACGTCATACCAATCGAGCCGTGCAGAAATATGCCCGCTTTCGAGCCGCGAAATATTGAGCAGGTTTTCAATTAAACGGTTTAGCCGCAATGATGCTGTAAAAATCTCATTGCATAATGCCGATTGCATATTTTCTGAATCTGTTGAATTTATGATGGAATCGGAAGCCCCCATGATTGTGGCAACAGGGATTCTTAATTCGTGTGAAATGGAATTGAACAAGGTTTTATACAACCTGTCCGATTCATCTAAAAACCTTACTCTTTGGGCCATTTCACCCAAAAATTCACGTTCCAGAGCGTTTGAAATCTGAACCAAAAAAGTATCCCAATAGGTTTTTTGGTCGCCGGCAAACGCTTCGTCCAATTTTACAACAACCACTCCCGGACTGATTCGGGTACCGGTAAGCGGGAAAATGGTTAAATCTAACCCCATTGAATTTGGAGTAAAAGCACCTGCTTTTTGCGAATGGTTAAAAACCCACTCAGCCACATGGTATTCAGATGGAAGAAGTTTTTTATCTTTTTGCAACCGCCCGGTGTTGCTCAGTTTGTTATCTCCATCCTGGAGAATAAAAAAGGAATCAACCAGAAAGTTATTTTTAATTTCCCGGACGGCCACATTCAATACTTCTTCCATTCCGCTGGCTTTCGAAAGTTCTTTGGTTAGCTGAAAAAGGGCATTGGTACGTTTTTCGCGGTCGCGTACCAATTTTTCCTGGTTCCGCATTCTTGTGGTCAACACCCCGTTAACCAGGGCAATAATAAAAAACAGGCCAAAAATCAGAATATCCTCTGTTTTTTCAATATGAAAAGTGAATTGAGGAGGAATAAAAAAGAAGTTCCAGAAAATGGCACTTAGCGTGGAAGCCAGCAATACCGGGCCTGTTCCCATAAAGGTTGCCAGAATTGATACTACAAAAAGCAGGATAAACGAAACCACATGGTAATTTTGTGTATTGGCCAGTGGAGAACAAAGCAGGGCTGTTCCTCCGGTAAATACAAAAGCAAGCAAAAAGTGATAAATTTTTTTGAATTTAAGAATACCTGCTTTTATTTTCATTTTTTTCTTAACCGTAATCATACTTCAAATGTAATTATAGCATCATGGAATTGGTTATTCCCTCCAGAAATTTCTTGTAAATAAAATCAGTACAGTATAAATTTCTAACCTGCCCAATATCATAAGCATCGACATGGTAAGCTTTGCCAGGTTAGACAAATGCGCAAAATTTGAAACTGGCCCCACTGTGCCGATACCCGGGCCAATTCCGGCCATGGCAGTG
>JAZBNQ010000038.1:0-10163 GCA_036350775.1 Mariniphaga sp. | reverse complement strand
CAGCCGCACTAAAAATCTGGAGGAAGTGTGCCGGAGTGCTGATATTCTTGTTGCTGCCATTGGAGTTCCTGAATTTGTAAAAGGAAATATGGTAAAAGACGGTGCAGTTGTTATTGATGTTGGAACAACACGTGTAAAGTCAGATCAAACCAAATCGGGCTGGAAACTGAAAGGCGATGTATTGTTCGACCAAGTAGCGCCAAAATGTTCATTTATTACTCCCGTGCCGGGCGGAGTTGGTCCAATGACCCGCGTTTCGTTATTATATAATACACTGTTGGCGGCATCCGGTGAAATTTACAAGTAGTGAAATTTCTGAAATATTCAGATAAATAGGAAACCTTGTACTGTTTATAATTATTTTTTTATTTTTGAACTTCTAACCAAAAATCTAAAAATTAAGAGTAATGGAAAGTGTTGATTACAAGGGAGAAAGAAAAAAGCCTGAGGACAATTCCAAGCCGGGGATATATTCAAAAACAATACGTGCAGGAAAACGGACTTATTTTTTTGATGTAAAAAGTACACGAAGCGATGAATATTATCTGACTATTACCGAAAGTAAGAGAAAGTTTCTTGATAACGGAAATTTCAGGTATGAAAAGCACAAATTATTTTTGTACCCAGAAGATTTCGAAAAATTTTCCAACTCACTTGAAGAAATTATTCAATATATTCACGAAAATCAGCCTGAATTAAAAACTGAAGTTTCGAATGAGATTGATAAGAAAGAGCCTGAAGAAGTTACGGTTGATGTTGAATCTGAAATAACTGGAAAAGATTTTAACAATATCGACTTTGAAGATATTTAAACTACTCTTTGAAAAAACAACTTTTCCCTTCCTGCTTTATATGTGGGAAGGGATTTTTTTATTCCATTTCACTCAATTCCAGCCAACGCAATTCTTTTTCATCCAATAATGATTTAAGCTGCATCAGTTTATTTGATTTTTCATGCAGTTGTTTGTGGTCCAAATCGCCCGAATGCAAATCGGTTTCCAGCAGTTCTTTTTCAGCTTCCAGCTTTTTCATTTCAGCTTCCAGTTGCTCCATCTCTCGTTTTTCTTTAAACGAAAGTTTCTTTTTACCAGCAACATTTTCCGGCTTGTTCCTGAATTCCGGTTTTGCTTTTTTTTCTGAATTTTTATCCTGAGATTTTAGTTCCAAACGAGCTCTTTCTTCCATTTCGTTTCGGTAAATGGTATAATTTCCCGGAAAGTCGGAAATCACACCATCCCCTTCAAAAACAAAAAGGTGGTCCACAATTTTATCCATAAAAAACCGGTCGTGCGAAACCACAACCACACAACCTTCAAACGCTTTAAGGTACTCTTCCAGAACGTTCAAAGTAAGAATATCCAAATCGTTAGTGGGTTCGTCAAGAATCAAAAAATTGGGATTTTGCATTAACACGGTGCATAAATAAAGCCGGCGTTGTTCTCCGCCACTTAATTTTTCAATATAATTGTATTGCGTTTCGGGAGGAAATAAAAACCGGGTGAGCAACTGGGAGCTGGTCATTCGTGAACCATCTTCAAAAATGATAAATTCTGCTATTTTGCTTACTGCGTCAATTACGCGTTCCTGCGGATTAAAATCAATTCCGTCTTGCCGGTAGTATCCGAATTTTACAGTTTGGCCAATTTCAATTTTTCCATTGTCGGGTTGCATGGCCCCGGTAATCAGGTTTAAGAATGTGGTTTTACCAGTTCCGTTTTTACCAACAATACCAACCTTTTCAAATCGTGAGAATTTATAGGAAAAATCTTCAATCAGATTCACCCCAGGAAAAGATTTTGAAAGGTGTTCAATTTCAACAATTTTTTTACCCAACCTGGCAGATTTTACGCTCAAATCAACACGTTCTTCCATGAAACTTTGGCTGGCTTTTTCTTTTATCCCCTGAAACGAATCGACCCTGTATTTTGCTTTATGGCTGCGTGCTTTGGGCATTCTTCGCATCCATTCCTGCTCAGTACGAAGCAGGTTTTTGGCTTTGGAAACCGAAGCCTGTTGCATTTCAACCCGTTCAGTTCTTTTCTCTAAAAAATAAGAATAGTTTCCGTGATACCGGTAAATCCGATTGTCTTCCATTTCAATTATCTCGGTGCAAACCCGGTCGAGAAAATACCGGTCGTGGGTAACCATTAATAAAGTCGATTTTGTTTTTCCGAGGTAGGCTTCAAGCCATTCAATCATTTCCAAATCGAGGTGATTGGTAGGTTCATCAAGAATCAGCAAATCAGGTCTTTGAACCAAAACTTTTGCCAGTGCCAGCCTTTTTTGCTGTCCGCCCGAAAGTTGACCAACCGGTTGTTCGAGGTTAAAAATTTTAAGTTGGGTTAATACCTGCTTTATTTCAACTTCTGCATCCCAGGCACCCAGTTCATCCATTTTCTCTGAAATTTCAGCAATTTTTTGCTGATTATTTTTTGCCACGGCCAGTTCAAATTCTTTTACCGTTTTGAGTTTTTCGCTTTCTGATTCAAATATTTCTTCTAAAACCGTATGGTTAGGATTTAACCGGGGAATCTGTTCAAAATAGCCGATTTTTATGTTATTGGTGACAGTAACTGAACCTCCTTCAGGCATGTGTTTACCAGCTAAAAGGTCTAACAATGTGGACTTTCCCGCTCCGTTGCGGGCAATCAGTGCCACTTTTTGTCCTTCGGAAACAGTAAAAGATATATTTTCGAAAAGCATGAGCTCGCCCCAACGCTTCGAAAGATTTTCAGCCTGAATAAATGGTCTCATGAATTAAATTTTGGCAAAAATAGCAATTGTGATCAAAAAAAGCCGGTCAATACCGGCTTTTCCAGGTCTGTTTATTTTGTTAACTTAAAACTATTTCTTTATGGGGGAGAAACAGTTTTTTAACTAAACTCAATATATATGACAATTTAAAAGCTCAATTGTTACATTTTTATCCGGAAAAATTCATTTATTTTGAAAAAAACACAATTTCATGGGTAAAAAAGAACTCTTTGAAAGGGTAATTCAATATTTTAAGGAAACAATGCCTGTTGCTGAAACTGAACTGGAATACGATAATCCGTTTCATTTGATTGTTGCTGTAATTCTTTCTGCACAGTGCACCGACAAGCGAGTCAACCTAATTACCCCTGATTTGCTGAAAAAATTCCCAACTCCTGAAAAAATGGCGAAGGCTGAACCCACTGAGGTTTTTGAGTATATAAAAAGTTGTTCATATCCTAACAACAAAGCAAAACATTTGGTTGGAATGGCGCGGAAGCTTATGGAATTATTTGGAGGACAAGTTCCTGACGATGTTTTGGAATTGCAAAAGCTACCGGGAGTAGGCAGAAAAACAGCCAATGTAATTGCTTCGGTAGTTTACAATAAACCAGCTTTGGCTGTTGATACACATGTTTTCAGGGTAGCTGCCAGAATTGGGCTGACAACAAATGCCAAAACCCCCCTGTCAACTGAGTTGCAATTAATGAAATATATTCCTGAAGAATTAGTACCCAAAGCTCATCACTGGCTTATATTGCACGGACGATACACTTGCCTGGCAAGAAAACCAAAATGTGAAATATGTGGCCTTACTGCAATTTGTAAATACTATACGAAATTAGGTCAGCATAAGTAAACTAACAGCCATAACAGCCATTCCACCAACCAGACCGTAAATTCCCCAGTGGTGTTCGCCATATTCTTCGGCTGAGGGCAGCAGTTCGTCAAGTGAAATAAAAACCATAATGCCGGCCACAGCGGCCATGGTTGAGGCGTAAATTGCATCCGAGTTTCCTGAAGTAAGGAATGGCATAAGTAAAAAATATGCTAAAATGGCACCGACCGGTTCGGCAAGCCCTGAAAGAAAGGAGTATAAAAATGCCTTTTTTCGGTTTCCGGTTGCATAATATATTGGAACAGAAACCGCTATTCCCTCAGGAATATTATGTATTGCAACTGCAATGGCAATGGCAATACCAATAGTGGGATCGTTCATGGCCGTCATAAAAGTGGCAATTCCTTCCGGAAAGTTATGAATGGCAACCACCAATGCTGTAAAAATACCTGTCCGGTACAAGCTATTTTTTGGTTTTTTTCTCTTCATATCTGTCATCTCTTCAATAGCATGCATTTCGTGGGGGTTTTCAAAAGAGGGAATAAATTTATCGATTAATCCAATCAAAAGTATTCCGGCAAAAAATGCTGTGATGGTGAAAAATGTACCGTTAAATTCTCCAAACCCGTGGATAAATGTTTCTTTTGCATCGGCAAAAATTTCCACAAACGAAATGTAAATCATGACACCTGCCGAAAAGCCAAGTGAAACTGTTAGCAATTTGGTGTTTGTTCTTTTTGCCATAAATGCAATGGCGCTTCCAATGCCTGTAGATAATCCTGCAAATGCAGTTAATAGCAGAGCAAACATTAAGTTGGATGAGTCCATGAATTTTTGTTTTGAAGCCAAAAGTAACAAAAAGCAGGTGAAATTAACTTAACAATTAAATTTTTTAGCTAATTGATTTATTATTAGTACGATATTGTAATACTGTTAAAACTGCCGCAAATATATGATTCAGGTTCTTTGTTATTTTATCAAACTTTGTACTTTTGTGGCTTACATGTTAAACTTTAAAGTTCATTGCTATGGCATATAAAATTTCTGATGAATGTATTGCATGTGGTACTTGTATAGACGAATGTCCGGTGGATGCGATTGCTGAAGGTGATATTTATGTAATTGACCCTGATCTTTGTACCGACTGTGGTTCATGTGCTGAAGTTTGCCCGGTAGAGTGTATTTCGATAGACGAATAATCCGGACAACATAAAAAATTGAAAGGCCTGGCTTAATCATAAGTCAGGCTTTTATTTTTAAAAACCGTTCAAATCCATTAATACCGTTGGTAGCAACAACAAAAATCCCAGTATTCCCAAAATTAAAATGAATGGAGCCACCCATTTTACCCACTTTTCATAAGGAATGCGTGCTATTCCCAAAACACCAATTAAAACGCCCGATGTAGGAGTAATCATGTTGGTAAATCCATCGCCCAGTTGAAATGCCACAACGGTGGCCTGACGCGAGATTCCTATTAAATCGGAAAACTGCGACATCATGGGCATGGTAAGTGCTGCTTTACCAGAACCCGATGGAATAAAAATATTTAGGAAAGTTTGAATGACATACATTACACTTATCGAACCAACTTTGCCCAAATCTTCCATGGTTTGCGAAACATAAAAAAGAATGGTGTCAATAATTCTGCCGTCTTCCAGAATAACCACAATTCCGCCTGCCAAACCCACAACCAAAGCTGCACCAAGAATATCTTTAGCCCCTTCAATAAATGATTTGGTTATTTCGTTGGCGGTTTTTCCCGAAGCAATTCCCGCAAAAATGCCCAGTGCAAGAAATAGTGTGGCGATTTCCATCACGTACCAACCGTACCCCATCACACCAATAATCAGAAAAACAATGGTAAAAGTGAGCAAACTTAAAACGAAGTAGTGGAAAGATTTTCGTAAGGTGAGAAATCCCGAAACCACAAAGAGCAGTGTTGCTGCAGGAACAGCAGGTAGAATAATTTCGTTATTGCCAATTTTAAGATTGCTAATAGGATAGAAAACCGAAAAGAGTGTTAAAAATAGTGCAAGCGAAATAAATGAAATCCAGGCTCCGCGGGGTACAGAAGGAGTGAATTCCATATTCGAATTTTGGTTTCGATGGCGCCAGTAAGCATCTTCTTCGTAAACCGGCGATTTTTCAGGATTTTTATGAATTTTGGCTGCGTACCTTAAAATGAAAGCAAAACCTACTATGTTTATTACCAGCCACATAAACAGCCGGTATTCAATTCCTGAAAAAAGCGGGATATTGGATAATCCTTGTGCAATGCCCACAGTAAAAGGATTGAGGAACGCGCCGGCAAAACCAAGCGCTGCGGCAACAAAACACAACGAAACGCCTACAATGGAATCATATCCCATGGAAATTGCCAAAGGAACGAAAATGATGGTAAAAGCAATGGTTTCTTCGCTCATGCCAAAAACAGCTCCAAATAAACTGAATATAAGCATGATACCAACAAGAATAATGTTGTTGATTCCCAACTTTCGTAAAAATCTGGAACGTTCCCACTTTTTTGCAAATTTCAGAAATGAATAAATCCCAATATCTATCGATTTGCTTTCGTTCAGAATCCAAAATGCACCGCCAATCATTAGAATAAAAGCAATAATATTTGCAGTATTTACAAATCCGTCAAAAAATGCCGAAAAAACCTGCCACGTTTGCCGTTGGCTTTCAATAATCTGAAACGACCCGGGCTTAATTACTTCCCGCTCCACGTTGTTCACCAAAGTGGTTTCACGCTCAAATTCGCCACCCGGAATAAACCAGGTGCACATAGCACACAAAACAATTAGAATGAAAATGATAACATAGGTGTGTGGTACTTTCTTCAGCATATTTTATTAATTTAATGGTCCGAAAATAATAAATACCTGCGGCATCTGTTTCCTTTTTGTGAAAGTTTGTGAATCAACGAAATATTAAAGCGTTGAAGGTTTTGATTTTAAAAACTAATTTGTAACTTAAAGAAATTAAAATTAAACCAATGAAATTACTGCTGGAAAATATACAGGAACTGGTTCAGGTTGAGGAGGTACCGGTTCAATTTAAATCAGGAAAGCAAATGGCTGAATTGCAAACCATAAAAAATGCTTTTTTGATTATCCGTGATGAACTGATTCAGGATTTTGGACCCATGGATACTTTAAAAGACTTTTATAAAGACGATGATTTTCTTATTGAAATCGACTGTTCAAATCGGTTGGTTTATCCATCATATTGCGATTCACACACCCATTTGGTTTTCCCGGCGCCACGCGAAAAAGAGTTTGTAGATCGAATTCGCGGACTTTCTTATGAAGAAATTGCACGTCGGGGTGGAGGCATTCTAAATTCAGCAAAACTTTTACACAACACTTCCGATGAAAAACTCTATTACAGTGCCATGGAACGGATTTTTGAAATGATAAAATCCGGGACAGGTGCAGTTGAAATAAAAAGCGGGTATGGTCTGAATACAGCAGATGAAATACGAATGCTTAAGATTATAAAATGGATTAAAGAAACAGCTCCTGTTTGTGTTCGATCAACTTTTTTGGGGGCTCATGCAATTCCTGAACAATATAAAAATAACATTTCAGCTTATGTTGATTTGGTAATCAATGAAATGATTCCTCAAGTGGCAGCAGAAGAACTGGCCGATTTTATCGATGTTTTTTGCGATAAAGGTTTTTTCTCGGTTGAGGACACCGAACGCATTTTAATGGCAGCACAAAAACACGGCCTTCGCCCAAAGATGCATGCGAACGAATTGGGATTAACCGGCGGAGTGCAAACTGGTGTTAAATACAATGCGCTTTCAGTTGATCATTTGGAGCACATGGGGCCCGATGAAATTGAAAGTTTGAAAAACACTGAAACTATGCCTACAGTTTTACCGGGCGCTGCATTTTTTCTTGGGATGAAACTTTCGCCAGTTCGCGAAATGATTGAAGCCGGATTACCAGTGGCACTGGCTTCAGATTTCAACCCGGGTTCATCACCCACCGGAAACATGAATTTTATTTCGTCGCTTGGATGCATCAATTACAAAATGCTGCCCGAAGAAGTAATAAATGCAACTACTATAAATACGGCCTATGCAATGGGAATCAGCGACCGTTTGGGAAGTATTGCACGTGGAAAAACTGCCAACCTTTTTATTACATCCGAAATGCCCGGTATTGAATATCTGCCTTATTCTTTTGGTTCGAATCTGGTGGAAACAGTTATTTTGAACGGCGAAGTGCAGTCGTTTTAGTTTCTGCTGAATTTAATCATATCATTTCTGAACGCAGATTTTTATTTTTGATAAATGAATGATACTGGCACTAAATTTTACGTTGCTTTTAAAATAGCCTGAAATGAAGAAAATACTGGAGTGTGTACCGAACTTTTCGGAAGGAAGAGATACAAAAATAATAAAGGAAATAACCGATGCCATTGAAAGTGTGGGAGACATAAAATTGCTGGATGTTGACCCGGGGAAAGCCACCAACCGAACAGTTGTTACTTTTGTAGGAGAACCAGATGCCGTTGTTGAAGCAGCATTCAGAAGCATTAAAAAAGCTGCGCAGGTAATTGACATGAGCAAACACAAAGGTGAACACCCTCGATTTGGCGCTACCGATGTTTGTCCGCTGATACCAGTAGCCAGTATTTCAATGGAAGAAACTGTAGAGTATGCCAGGAAACTGGCCGAACGGGTGGGGATGGAGCTTTCCATTCCAGTTTATTGTTACGAATTTGCCGCTTCATCAGATGATAGAAAGAGCTTGGCGTATTGCCGCTCAGGCGAATACGAAGGACTGAAAGAAAAAATTTCAACTGAAAAATGGAAGCCTGATTTTGGTCCGGCTGAATGGTCAGAAAAAATTGCCAAAACCGGGGCAACTGCCATCGGAGCACGCAATTTTCTGGTAGCTTATAATGTAAATTTGAATACCACTTCCACACGCAGAGCAAATGCCATTGCTTTTGATGTGCGCGAAGCGGGAAGAGTAAAACGTGAAGGCGACCCGCTGACCGGTAAAATTATTACCGATGAAAGTGGTGAACCGGTTCGCATTCCAGGGACACTAAAAAAAACGCGGGCCATTGGCTGGTTTATTGAAGAGTACGGCATTGCTCAGATTTCTATGAATCTTACAGATATTAATGTAACACCAGTTCATATTGCTTTTGACGAAGTATGTGCGAAAGCCGGCGAACGTGGCATTCGCGTTACTGGTTCCGAATTGGTGGGACTGGTTCCGCTTCAGGCAATGCTCGATGCGGGGAGATATTTTTTACGCAAACAACAGCGTTCAACCGGCATTTCAGATGAAGAAATTATCAAAATTGCCGTTAAATCTATGGGATTGGACGAGTTATATCCGTTCGATTCGAAGAAAAAAATAATCGAATACCTGATTGAGGAAAACCCCGGGGAAAAATTGGTTGATAAAACGGTTAAGGATTTTGTACACGAAACAGCTTCGGAATCTCCGGCACCCGGAGGTGGTTCAGTTTCAGCGGCGGTGGGTGCTTTTGGCGCGGCATTGGGAACAATGGTGGCCAATCTTTCGGCGCACAAACGTGGCTGGGACAGCCGCTGGGAAGAGTTTTCAGATTGGGCCGAAAAAGGGAAAAAATACCACGATGAATTGCTGAAATGTGTGGATGAAGATACTGAAGCTTTTAATAAAATTATGACTGCATTTGGACTCCCAAAATCGAATGAAAAGGAGAAAACAGAACGTAAGCAAGCCATTCAGAAAGCAACAAAAACCGCCATGATAGTACCGTTAAAAGTGATGCAACTGGCTCACGATTCGCTTGATGTAATGCAGGCCATGGCCGAAACCGGCAATCCCAATTCTGTTTCTGATGCGGGCGTTGGCGCGCTTTGTGCCCGAACAGCAGTTGAGGGTGCTTTTCTGAATGTAAAAATTAATGCTTCGGGCTGCAACGATATAGAATTTGTTGAAGAAATTCTGAAAAAGGCGGAATCCCTTTCGGCTTCTGCAAAAAAGAAAGAGGCTGAGATTTTGAAAATTGTGAATAAAAAGATTTAGGTTTCTGATTTCTCAGTTTTGTTATAGAGTACAATTCTAAATCGTTGAAGAAATAGCCTTAAAAACAGCCTTCTCCAAAGCATTAATGGCTGCATTGGCTGCATTTTGGGCAATTGCTTTTGAAATGACTTCCAATGCGTTCAGTTCCGCTTCCAATATCAGTTTTTCATCTTCAAGTCGGCTCTTGAATTTTTCTTCGCTCAAATCTCCTTCAATTCGCAATTTCGATAACAAGGCTAACCTTTCCTTTCTGTTTTGAAGGAACCGGTTGGCAACAGATTTTGTTTCATCCCAGTTTTCAGAAACGGTATCTTTTACTGCTGAACTCATATCAGCCAAAACAGTATTTATATCAAAATTCATATTTTCAAGATTTATGTTATTGTGGTGGATTATTCACCAAATTTTTCCCTTCTTCGGCAACCTGCATGGCAAAAAATAAATCGGCAAACGTTTTCATGTTCAGTTGAATCAAGCCATTGCTTAGCGTATTGTCAGTCTTGTGTTCTTCTTTGTATTTT
>JAZBNQ010000037.1:0-2274 GCA_036350775.1 Mariniphaga sp. | reverse complement strand
CCGGCCAAACAAAAAATTGCCCGGGTTGCCGAAATACAAGTTGGCAAATTCATCAACGGCAACCTGTCCATTGGAAAAATTGAAGGTAACTTTTTCACCCACCTTTCCTTAAAAAATATAGTGGTGACCATGAACCAGGACACACTGGCAAATATTGAAAAAATTGAAACGAATTACAATCTTCTGCCGCTGCTGAAAAATACACTCCATATTTATTCTGCCCAAATCACCCGTCCGCAAATTTTCCTGAAGCAGGTAAACGATTCAGTATGGAATGTGCAGGAACTTATAAAACCCGTTCCCAAAAAACAGGAACCGGAATCTGAAAGTTCAGGAAGTTTCAACATTCAACTACCTGAATTTCATCTGGTGAATGGTTTTATCCGCACCGAATCTTTTGATACCATTATTCCGCAGCGAATTGAAAAACTGAATATCAAACTTTCTGCAGTTTGGGCTGAAACAGAAAAACAGGCAGATTTAAAACAGTTTTCGTTTATCACCAAAAATCCCGACTTCAGGGTAAACCGCCTTGAATTTATTCTTTCCCAAAAAAATGAATTTATCGAGCTGCAAAATTTCAGGATTGAAACAGCCATAAACCAGGTTAGTGGCGAAGCTGGTTTTTCACCCCCGCAAAAAACAGGAGAGGCAGATTTTGAAATTCCTGATCTGAAACTTTCCGAGTTCAGCTATTTTCTGCCCTATTTGAAATTTCCGGGAACTCCCGATATTCATGTGCAGGCCGGAATAAAGGAAAATTTTTCGCGGGCAACCATCCGGCTGGAAGACCAAAACCAGTCGATTCTACTCCAGGCCAGCTCTGAAAACCTTTCAGAATTTCTTTTTGATGCTGAAAATACCACCCTCTCCTATACGCTGGATGCCAAATTTTCTGACGTGGATCTTATTCACTGGCTCGGCATTCCGGATTTGCCATACACTCTAAATGGAAATCTTTCAGCTACCGGAAGTGGCTTTGATGCCAAAACAGCAAGTATTGCCCTCCGGGGCGAATTGAACAACTGGGTTTTCCAGGATAAAAAGCTGGATAAAATCACGTTCGACCTCAGTTTAAACCAGGGAAATATTGCCGGCTTGTTGCAGGGAGAAGGCGAATTCGGGAGTTTCAGGCTTAACCCAAATATTCAAAATTTGTTCCATGCACCGGTTTATAAAGCGAACTTCACGACGAAAAACCTTAACATGGAGCGGCTCACAGGCATAAAAAATTTAAATTCAGATATTAATTTAACAGCCAGCATCAATGGAAAAGGTTTCGTTTCGGAAGAAATTTCGGCCTCTGCACGGATTAACATGCTCAACTCCCGGTTTCAGCACATTCCCATCGACACGCTTTATACATTGGCCACTTTTGCCAATCAAAACCTGAATGTTGATACACTCCGGGCAAAAAACCAAAGTACATTGGTTACTGCCAGCGGAAATTACAGTTTAAATTCCCAATCTGATTTAAAACTTAAAGCTGATTTTTCAGGAATAGATTACTTTTATGCCTACCTACCTGACAGCAACCTGCAAACAAACGGAACAATCCGGGCCAGGCTGCGGGGCCAACCCGATGATTTGTCGCTGGAAGCTTCGGCCGAACTGGACTCCAGCCGGTATGGAGAAATTGCCGTGGCAAATCTTAACCTGAAAGCAAACGGACAGGTTACTGCAACCGACACCCTTTTTAACGCACAGGTTCATGCACAGCAAATAATAACCGGAGAATTGTTTATTGACTCTCTGGTAGCAATGGCCGAAGGAAATCCGGATTCCTTGTTTCTTTCAGCAAACCTGGCAGCCCGCGAGTTAACCACAGAAATTAAAGCCGGGTTAATTCCGGGCGAAACGCTGGAAATAAGCGTGGCAAACTGGGAGGTGGAATTTAAAAAACAAAAATGGACCTTGCAGCGACCTCCGGCAATCATCCAATTGGATGCAAAAAATTACCGGGTTGAAAATTTCAACATGGTATCAGACCATAATGAGCTGGAACAGTTTATTTCCGCAGACGGAACAATCAGCCTAATAGGCGAGCAGGATTTTCACCTCGCAATCAGCGGATTAAACCTTGAAAACCTGATGTTGCTTTTGGAACAGGAACAACCGCTTTCCGGTTTTTTCGGAATCGAAATCGATTTAAAAGGAAACCCCGATTCTTTGCTGCTTGATTCCCGGTTTTCAATTTCGGAACCTGCGTTCGATAAATTGAAATTAAAGGAAATTTCAGGAAAAATAGAATATGAAAGCAACCGGGTTTTTGTT
>JAZBNQ010000036.1:0-2722 GCA_036350775.1 Mariniphaga sp. | reverse complement strand
TGATTTTATTTTGAATATTGCAATAAAGAATCATTCTTAGATGCAAAAATTACCTATCCATAATGAAGCCTCATTTGGCTCAGAATCTTCCTTTTCTGTAATGAAAAGGCCATGCATAGATTTGGTATTTCCTTATCACATGCATCCGAATTACCAGTTAAATTTTGTGATTAGTGGCAAAGGAAAACGTGTTGTTGGAGATCATTCTGAAAACTACCAATCAGGCGATCTGGTTTTAATCGGCCCTAATCTTCCACACTACTGGACCTATGATAAACATTTCAAAGCGAAGCATGGAACCGGTGAAGCTGTTATTATTCACTTTGACAAGGATTTTGCAGGTAGTGAATTTATTTCCAAACCTGAAATAAAACCTATAAAAAATATGCTTGAAATGTCGCATAGAGGAATATTTTTTAAATCATTTTATCTAAAAGAAACGGTAACTAAAATTGTCCAACTACCTCAATTGGATCCTTCATCACGACTAATATTTTTAATCAATATTCTATTTGAATTATCAAAAACCAGCTATAGATTTTTGCTGGCAGGTGAAGCATATGAAAAAAATGAAATTTCGGATGTAGTATTAAAAATAAATCGGATCATCAATTTTATAAAAAAACATTTTAATGAAGAAAATCTCAATCAAAGCAAACTAGCCGAAATGGCCGGATTATCCAATTCCTCTTTTAGCAGATATTTCAGGCGCCAGACAGGAAAAAATTACATTGATTATTTAAAAGACATCAGACTTAGTCATGCATATAAATTACTTAATGAATCTGATTTATCGGTCTCTCAAATAGCTGCAGAGTGTGGCTATTTAAATCTATCTAATTTTAATAAACAATTTAAGTTAAAATATAATTGCACTCCAAAAACTTTTTTGCATAACCGAATTAAAATCAACAAATAATTTCAGTTCCCCGAACTTAAAATTTTGAATTAATTTTTTGGCAATTGCATTAAATAATTGATAATGCTAACAAAAAATCTCAGTCATTATTTTCACCTTTAGGAGATACAGCATTTTATGAAAACCTTTCGGTTGCGGGTAAAAAGGTTGAATTGTAACCGGATTGGTTTATCAACCATTGCAAGTATTTTCTTTTGTCCAAAAGATATTAAAATTTTGGATTAAAACCAACCATTCACTATTCCGGTTTTGGAAATTCGCGCATCGGGCTGTAACGGATGTACGAATCAAACACTTCTTTGTCAGGTCCTACAACACGCGGGTCTTCCGATTTTTTTAACTCCGCCAGTAATGCCTGTTTCAGTTCCTGTTCAACTGAAGCATATTCAGGATTTCCAGCGAGGTTATTCAGATTGTACGGGTCGTTTTTAACATCGAACAGTTCAAATTCGGGACGTTTGGCATGTGCCCAGTCAAAATAGGTTCGCACCGTTTCGTCCTGCCAGTTTTCAATAATGAACGATTTGGTTGGAGCAGCATCAATGTCGGTAAATGCCCACTCCGAATGGTGCACACCATTTTCGTCGATGCCATACATCGGCAGCAATTCATCTTCGGTGCCCGGTTTTATGCGCTGCGGAGCACCTGCCGGCCAGCGTTCAGGTTTCATATTCCAAACCAGCAAATAATCGTGACTGCGAATGGCCCGTTGCGGATAGCCCCAGTTCAGGTAACGCGACGATGAATGCCGCTCCCTTCCTGCGAAAACATATTCTTTTGATTCATCCACTACTCCTTCATTTTTCGATTTCAGAATGTGCAAAAAACTTTTTCCCGAAATGGGCAACATCCCGTTGCTGCTTGTACCGGTAATCTCCAAAATAGTGGGCGCCAAATCGGCAAAACTCAAAACATCATCCACCTGCCTTCCTCCCGGAAAACCTTTGGGAAAACGCACGGCAAAAGGCACATGAATCCCGTATTCGTAGCAATTGGCTTTGGCACGCGGAAAAGGCATCCCGTTATCGGCCGTTACCATTACAATGGTATTTTCCAGTTCACCGGCTTTTTCAAGGTATTCCAGCATGCGCTGCAAATGCAGGTCGAACCACTCAATTTCCACCGCATAGTCGAGCAGGTCGCCCCGCACCACTTCATCATCCGGAAAAAATCCGGGCACATTTGCGTCTTCAAGGGTTTTTTCTGTTCGCTTCCAGGAATCCTGTTCATAAGCCCGGTGGGGCTCCTGGGCGCCGTACCAAAAGAAAAACGGTTTGTCGCCACGCACGTTTTCCATAAAATATTTAAAATTCTCAAAATAGTTTACCGGACCAATCCCTTCCGCTGTCCGCTCGTCGCCGGGAGAATCCTCCTCGTAACGAATGTTGCTGTGTGCGATGCCGGCGGCATCGGTAGCACGCCAAAGTGAATCGTTTTCATCCTGTGCATAGCGAAACGGCGAAACACCTTTCCCTGTGCGCCCGGTTACATAGCCGTTGGATTCGAGCAAATCTACAAACGGCACGTATTTTTTCAACCAGGAAGAAGCATGTTGCCCCGACTGTTCGTTTTGCCAGTGGTAGCGGCCTGTAACAATGCTGCTGCGTGACGGGGCGCAACCGGGCGAGCCGGCCATACAATTTGAAAAATATATTCCTTCGCCTGCCACCCGGTCGAAAGCCGGAGTGTTCACAAACTTGCTGCCTGCAAAGCTGGTATGGGCAAATGTCTGGTCGTCGCTGATGGCAAACAGAATGTTGGGACGCTGATGCTGCTCAGGCTGAGGTTTGGAATGACATCCGG
>JAZBNQ010000035.1:0-5558 GCA_036350775.1 Mariniphaga sp. | reverse complement strand
ATCGATGCAGTAATCCACATCAGGTAAAATTTCATTCATCAGGTGGTGGGCAAAAATACTGGCCAGCGAACCTTTTTTTGAACCCGGGAAAGCACGGTTCAGGTCCTTTCCATCGGGGAATTCGCGGGTTTGGTTGATAAATCCGAATATATTTACTGTGGGAACACAAATCACCATGCCGGCATTGGGACGGGTGTATTTTTTGGCCAGCAGTTCGCGCACGATTTCCACCCCGTTCAGTTCATTTCCGTGAATTCCGGCGGTAAGCAACAAAACCGGCCCGTCGGTTTTTGCCCGTTCCACCACAACCGGCACTTCAAGTTTAGTGTAAGTATGCAGGCGGGCAATATCGAGGTTCAGGTATTTTTTCCTGCCGGGAATAATTTCTTCACCCAGAATTTTTATCGTTTTATGGGTTTTCTTTCTCATGGGTTAAACATGGCGTTCAACATAACGAATGATTGTTTTGGCAATATTTTTTCCTGTAGCCTTCTCAATGCCTTCGAGTCCTGGTGACGAATTAACTTCGAGGATGAGGGGTCCGTTTTTCGATTGCAACATATCCACCCCGCAAATTCCCAGTCCCATAACACGCGCAGCCTTCAAAGCTGCATTTTCTTCTTCTTCGGTGAGTTCAATCACCTCGGCAGTTCCTCCGCGGTGCAGGTTCGAGCGAAATTCGCCTTTTTTTGCCTGGCGTTTCATGGCACCCACCACCACGCCATCTACCACAAACGCCCTGATATCGGCGCCTTTGGCTTCCTCTACAAACTCCTGAACTATCACGCGTACTTTCAGCCCGTTAAACGCGTCAATAACCGATTCGGCAGCATTGTCGGTTTCGGCTAAAACCACACCCAATCCCTGGGTTCCTTCCAGAAGTTTTACCACCACCGGTGCACCACCTGCCGCCTGCACAATTTCTTTTACGTTTCGGGAATAATTTGTAAAAACAGTTTTGGGAAGGCCCAGCCCGGCACGGGAAAGAATCTGCAGGCTGCGCAGTTTATCGCGCGACCTCAAAAGTGCCTGCGATTCGATGGCTGTAAATACCTTCATCATTTCAAATTGACGAACCACAGCCGTTCCGTAAAAAGTAACCGAAGCACCTATACGTGGAATAACCGCATCTACATTTTCGAGTTTTTTGCCTCTGAAAATAATAACTGGCTTTCGTTTTTCAATTATCAGGTCGCATTTAGTGTGGTCAACTACCAGAATTTCGTGCTTTCGTTGAAGGCCAGCTTCCACAATTCTTCGGGTTGAATATAAATTTGGATTCCGGGAAAGTATTGCAATCTTCATTTTAATTTCGATTCTTGATTTATTTTCGCTTTTAAAAAACGGCCCGCAAAGGAAAGATTTTTTCGCGAAGTGTCGATAAAAAATTTTTTCGAAACAAATTTTCTTCCAAGAAGCACCGGATGTCTCATGTCCGTTCGCTCGGTTAATGTTAGTTCTATTGGAAACTCCTTTTCAAACAAAGTTATTTCTGTTTTAATTGAAATGCGTTCTTCAACCTGTCCGTTTGAACTTTTTACCCGCCGGATTTTAAAGATGTCAAAAACAAATTCTTTTTCATGGTACATGCGATGGTCCGGATCGAGAAAGGAACATTTCACTTTTTCCTTTCCGTTTTGTGTGAATTGTTCAATCTGGTGGCAGTGAAAACTGGAAGTATAGGCGCCCGAATCAATTTTCACATCAATTGCTTTCAATCCGAAATGAGGAAAATCTGCTTTGTCTTTTCGCCCTATTATTATTCGTTCCATTTACAAAACTACAATTCTTTACAAGAATTCGAAAAACATTTTTCCTATTCCAAAATAAATGAACAATCCCAAAATATCGTTCATGGTTGTAATAAACGGTCCGGTTGCCAGCGCCGGATCAATCTTAAACTTGTTAAGAACCAATGGAATAAGTGTTCCGAAAAATGATGCATAAAGCATTACTATAAACAGAGAAATGGAAACAGATAGGGTCAGGTTTATGTTTCCTGCCACAAAATAATTGTAAATAAAAATAAGAACAGCAAAAATGGAAGCGGTTGCAAATGCTACCAGTAGCTCCTTAAGCAGCCGTTTACCGGTTGTGCTAACATCTTTTACCCCGCTGGCAATACTTTGCACAACTATTGATGAAGACTGTACCCCCACATTCCCGGCCATTGCGGCAATAAGCGGAATAAAAAAGGCCAGTTCGGTAACATGGTTTATTTCAGTTTCGTAATTTCCAAGGACCAGCGCTCCCAAAATTCCACCAATTAAACCAATTAATAACCATGGAAACCGCGCACGAATAAGTTCCCAGGGTTTATCGTCGGGTTCCACATCGCCGGTAATACCAGAAATCATCTGGTAGTCGCGTTCGGCTTCTTCACGCACAAAATCAATCACGTCGTCAAAAGTAATGCGGCCTTTCAGCCGGCCAATATCGTCAACCACCGGAATGGCCACAAGATCGTATTTATCCATTATTTCGGCCACCTCTTCCTGCCGGGTATTTGTTCTGACACTTTTTACGTCAGGCTCGTACAAATTGGAAATTTTGGTGTTGGTGGAATTCAAAATCAGCTTTTTCAGAGAAAGCACACCCTTAAGCCGCTGCTGATCGTCGGTTACATAAATGTAATAGATTTCATCTACTTCTTCGGCCTGTTTACTGATTTCCTTGAGACATGTGGCTACAGTCCAGTTTTCGTTTACAGAAACCAATTCCTTGGCCATAATTCCACCGGCAGAATCCTCTTCGTATTCCAGCAAATCCACAATATCGCCGGCCTGCTCGGTATCTTCAATTTCTTTCAGTACCTCCTGTTTTTGTTCTTCATCGAGATCAGCCATAACATCGGCTGCATCGTCGGAGTCCATGTATTCAATAAACTTGCTGGCAATCAGCTCCGATGGCAGTACTCTAAGGAAACGTTTCCTTTCATTTTCCGGAATTTCGATGAGCACATCTGAGGCCTTTTCGCCTTCCAGCAGCAAATAAAGGTATTTGGCTTCGTCCATGGTCAGGTCGTCCATCACCTCGGCAATATCGGCCGGGTGAAGCGGTTCCATGGTGGCTTTAAGTTCTTCTGCATTGGTTTCTTCAATCAGATCCTTCAGCCTGTCAATATATTCTCGGGTAATTTCAAATTCCATATTCTCAGAATTTTTATCAGGTTTCAACCATTTTTGTCAGCCGGATAAAATCGGCAACTGAAAGTTGCTCGGGCCGTTTATCGGCAAATTGCTCCGGGATTTCCAGTTCCAGCTCTCCCAGGGAATTCCGGAGCATTTTTCGTCGTTTGTTAAACGCCGCCTTTACAATTCTGGAGAACAGCTCTTCATTGCAGGGCAGCCTTTCAACCGGGTTCCGACGCAGCCTGATAACGGCTGATTTTACTTTCGGGGGAGGAATAAATACCTGTTCAGAAACGGTAAACAAATAATCAATATCGTAAAAAGCGCCAAGCAAAACGCTTAAAATTCCATACGTTTTGCTTCCGTGAGGTGCGCTCAAACGTTCGGCCACTTCTTTTTGTACCATACAAACCACCTCGGGCACCCGATTACGCCATTCCAAAATCCGGAAAAAAATCTGGGAAGAAATATTGTAGGGGAAATTTCCAATGATGCTAAAAATCTCCGGCAATTCGGCAGCATCCCATTTTAAAAAGTCGCGGGAATGAATTTTTCCGTTTAATTCCGGAAAATGGATTTGAAGGTATTCCACTGATTCGGTATCGATTTCTACAACATGAAGGTTAAAATCGGGGCGTTGCAATAAAAACGCAGTCAAAATCCCCGTTCCCGGTCCCACTTCCAATACATTTGGAATTGTGGCGCCAAGGCTGTCAACTATTTTCCGGGCAATATTCCGGTCCTTTAAAAAATGTTGACCTAACTTCTTTTTGGGTCTGACCATATTCATTACACTCCGATTCACTCATTTCCGGGTTTCCTTCTAAAAACTGCTTTTAACTTAAAAAACCAAACAAATTTATATTTTTGTCAGCTACAAAACAGCCGAAACTGCCGCTAATTTTTCGCAACCCGAAATTAATAAAATTCAGGAGATATAAAATTAGTTGGACCAGATGGCGTAAACGGTTAATTTTGAAAAAGATAGTTTTAAAAATCTTAAAATTTCTGGCTTTTTTTGCCATCGGTGCATTTATATTCTGGCTGATTTACAAAGACCAGGACATCGAACGAATTAAATCGGTTCTGAAAAATGATGTCAAATACTTCTGGATTGTCATTTCGCTTGTTATCGGACTGCTTAGCCATTTTAGCAGAACTGTCCGCTGGGGATTAATGATTGAGCCCATTAGTCACAAACCCCGGTTTATCAACACTTTTCTGGCTGTTATGGTAGGATACCTTATGAACATGGTTTTTCCGCGGATGGGGGAAATTTCGCGCTGTGGTGTGCTTTCGCGATACGAAAAAGTTTCGTTTACCAAACTACTGGGGACCGTTGTTGCCGAGCGTGCTGTTGATATGGTTTCGCTGCTTGTATTGCTGGTGATTGTTATTTTTTCACAATTTGGCCACATGCTGCATTTTTTGGGCGAAAACCCCGAAATTGAAACAAAACTTCTGGCCCTGATTACTTCGCCCTTATTATTTGTTGGCCTTGCAGCTTTGTTTATTCTGGCTTACATTTTCAGAAAAACCTTGCAGCACACCCTGTTTTACCAAAAGGTTTTTACCATTTTAATGAACCTGAAAGAGGGTTTTATTTCCATCCGTTCAGTCAGAAAAAAAGGATGGTTTATTTTCCACTCGGTAGCTATCTGGACTATGTACTACCTGATGTTATACGCGGTATTTTTTGCCTTTGGTTTTACAAGCCACCTGGGCCCTATTGCCGGTTTAACCACCTTTGTTTTGGCCAGTTTTGGCATGGTGGCCCCGGTTCAGGGAGGAATTGGTGCCTGGCATTTTATGGCCATCGAGGCACTTGCACTTTATGGCGTTGACAAAGCAAACGCTGTAATTTTTGCCTTTGTGGCCCACGGCAGCATGACCGGGATGATTATTGTTATCGGGATAATTTCGGTACTTATTTTACCGTTTATTAACCGAAGAAAACAGGTTTCGCCAAAACCAATGCCAATAGAAAAAATAAATTAATCGGGTTATTTTCCTGAATATGAATACGGAGCTTTTCATTTCGCGCAGGTTATTTTTTGAAAAAAGCAATAAAAAGTTTTTATCGCAGAAGATAATCCGTATTGCCCTGGTGGGAATTGCACTTGGGTTGGCCGTAATGATTATTTCTGTTGGCGTGGTTACCGGGTTTAAAAACGAAATCAGAAACAAGGTTATCGGTTTTGGTTCCCATATTCAGGTAGTAAATTTCGATTCGAACAATTCTTTCGAAACGCAGCCGGTTTCCAAAAAACAACCTTTCCTGAATGAACTTAAAACGCTAAACGGAGTAAGCCAGGTTCAGGTTTTTGCCACCAAACCCGGCATGATTAAAACTGACGAATACATTCAGGGAATTGTATTTAAAGGAGTTGATTCCGGCTACGACTGGGATTTTTTCAGCAAAAGCCT
>JAZBNQ010000034.1:0-47172 GCA_036350775.1 Mariniphaga sp. | reverse complement strand
TCGCCCGGTGAAAAGCTGGAGGGTTTTGTGAATAAAATACGTGACGATGATAAAATTGATTTGTTGCTGGAAAAACCGGGCTACGGAAAAATAGACCCCATTTCTGAAAAACTGCTGGAAACGCTGCGGGAGAATAATGGTTTCCTTGCGTTAAATGACAAAACTTCCCCCGAAATTATTCAGGCTTTGCTGGGAATCAGCAAAAAGAATTTTAAAAAGGCGGTTGGCTATCTTTACAAAAAGCGGCTCATCGATTTTAAATCTGACGGAATAAAGTTGTTATAAACATACAATCTCTTTCAGGTTGCTATTCTGTTGATCCTCTTTTTAATCCCGGCGGGATTAAATGTTTATTGAAATATCAATAATAAAGAGTTTGTGCGACTCCGGCCGGAGTCGAATTGGTCCTTGGTTACTCCCGGTATTGCTATAAACATACGATCCCGCTGGGATCGGTTCCCCTTTATGTTCTGACATTGCTGTAAACATAAGCAGAAACATGGAACCTGTCTGATGAATTTTCCGTGCATTCATTTTTATTTTTTTTAAATAATGAAAGTATTTATTACTTTTTTTCTATCTTTATTTTCAAAATGAATGAGTATAAACCAAAAGCCAGTAAAATGAATTTAAAAAGAATTTTCAGCATTGTTTTTGTTTTTTCCGTGCTCTTTTCAACGGCACAAAACAAAATTGTAGTGAACACCGACCTTGGTAAGGAAAAAATCAGCCGGCACATTTATGGCCATTTTTCTGAACACCTTGGCAGATGTATTTATGGCGGATTTTGGGTAGGTGAAGATTCAGAAATCAGCAATACCCTGGGAGTTCGAAACGATGTGGTGGATGCCTTACGCGAACTGGGAATTCCCAACCTGCGCTGGCCCGGAGGCTGTTTTGCCGACGAATACCACTGGATGGACGGTATTGGTCCGCGCGACCAACGGCCAACTATGATTAACACCCATTGGGGTGGCGTTACCGAAGACAACAGCTTTGGTACTCACGAATTTATGGAACTTTGCAATCAACTGGGCGCCGAACCGGTTATCTGCGGAAACCTGGGCAGCGGAACGGTTCAGGAAATGTCTCAGTGGGTTGAGTACCTCAACTCGGGAAACATTAGTCCTATGACTGATCTGCGCAAAGCCAACGGGCAGGAAGAGCCATGGGGCGTAAAATACTGGAACCTGGGTAATGAAAACTGGGGGTGCGGAGGTAGTATGACCGCGGAGTATTATGCCAACGAAATGCGCCGCTATTCTACCTACACCAAAAATTACGGCGATAACCGGTTGTACAAAATCGCTTGCGGACCAAGCGACTCCGATTACCACTGGATGGAAACCCTGATGAAAAACGGAAATCCCGGAAGAAGCTTCCAGGGAATTTCTTTGCACTATTATACAATTACCCACAACTGGAGCAAAAAAGGTTCTGCCACCCAGTTCACTGAAGGCGAATATTTTCAGACGATGAGTAAAACACTGTTCATGGATGAATTGCTGCGGAATCATATCAACATTATGGATCGGTATGATCCGCAGAACCGGGTAGGCCTGATGGTTGACGAGTGGGGAATCTGGCATGATGTGGAACCCGGAACAAATCCCGGTTTCCTATACCAGCAAAATACCCTGCGCGATGCCATGGTGGCAGCCGTTAATCTCGACCTGTTTAACAAATATTGCCACCGCGTGAAAATGGCAAATATTGCCCAAACCGTAAATGTGCTTCAGGCAATGATTCTCACAAAAGAAGCTGAAATTGTAAAAACACCAACCTTTTACGTGTTCAAAATGTATAAAGCCCACCACGATGCAACGATGTTGCCAACCGATGTGGTTTCGGAGAATTACGAATTGGAAGGCAAAAGTATTCCTGCAATTTCAACTTCTGCATCTAAATCGGAAGACGGGAAAATTCATCTGACCATTAGCAACCTGAATCCTAACAAGGCTGTGAGCATCTCTTGTGAATTGCGGGGACTTGATAAATTGGTTTTTGAACGAGGCGAAATAGTTACTGCAGAAAAAGTAAATGCATACAACGATTTTGGAAAACCGGAAGAAGTTTTTTCAAAAAGTTTCAACGATGTAAAAGTGAAAGGAAACTCACTTACCGTTAATCTTCCTTCAAAATCAATTGTATTGCTGGAGTTGAATTAATGCTTTGTCAACTTTGAAATGACAAAACACGTTTAAAATAACATTAGGAGCTTTTAAAAATTTTAGAAAAAACAGCTGGTCCAAAACGGATCAGTTGTTTTTATTTTAAGGAAACTGATTCCGGATTAAACTGGTATTCAATCCGTTTAACATCCAATTTTCGCTGGTTCAGGATGTTTATGTATTCCAGGCTGTTTTGTTCGTGCACCGGGTTTTTTTGTCCAAATACATGGTATGACTGCACTGCCCAGTCAACTGCAGCATCTAACTGGCCCAGCATTTCACAGGCAAGCGCCATGTTGAACTTGCATTTAGCAGCAATATTTTTGTTCGGGTTTTCAACATATTTTCGCCAGATTTCTGCTGCTTCCAGCCATTTTCCTTCCGCTACAAGGTTGTCTGTTTTTTTAAGTTCGATTTGGCCCGACCGGTAATATAATCGTTCTACGGCAATCCAGTGTGGAACAAGAAATTCAGCAAAATTGTGTCCCGAAATTTCTGCTGCTTCCAAAATACCTTCCCTTCGATTCGGAATTTCTTCATTTCTATGAAATAACTCCCAGGAAACCGTATCAACACGATCATAAAAATAGGAAAGCCTCGAATTCTCTAAATCATAAAAATTCCAGTAAGAAATAACAAATACATCCAAAAAACCGGTGGGTCGATTTACGCTAATTCCTGAACTTCTGTCAACTGTTGTGAAATAATCCAGTGACAAAAGTAATTTTGCATTTGCAGAATCTGCCATCTGGACAAGTTCCTCTTTGGTATATAGAACCAATTCCGGATCTAAATATTTTACCGTTCCATTTTCTTTTTGAGGCTGAAAATGACCTGCCAGCGACCAGAAATTGGTAACCGGTTTATATTTTTCAGGTATTGTATCAGTAATTAAACTATCTTTTACTAAAAACAACCCAGGTTTTAAAAGAGAATCTGATAGTATAATTTTCGAATAATCAAAGCGTTCAATCTCAATTATTGATTCGAAGTAAGAACTGTTTTTTAATCTTTGAAGAAAATATTCATAATAAATCTCTGCCGCTGCACTATCTGTATTAATAGAGTCAACAAGTCGATTATTGTTTTTAATGTACTCAGCAAATTTGGGGTTATAATCTGAATTAATATTGTTGAAACGAATGGCAATTGTGTCTATTTTTTTAGGAAAAATCGCTTTCGCAGGAACAAAAATTTCAATGTTAATTGCTTTGGAGTTGTATAATGTGTTGCATCCGGATAAAATTATCCCGGCAAAAACCAGAATTTTAACCTTAGGGAAGATTTTCATTTTGGTTTCTTTTGAGTTTCAAAAGCTCCATCCTTCGGGAATCCAGAATTTTCTGGTAAGTTAGAATCATTTTGATGTCGTCTCGGCTTTTATAAGTCGACGCAAGATGATGTGCAGCCGTCAGCCATTTTTGTGCCGTTTCCAAATCGTCTTTTAATTCATACGCCAGTGCCAGGTTGTATCGGGCATTAATGGCCATTTTTCCGTTACTGTCGTCGGCATATTTTTGCCAGAGCGCAATGGCCTGGTCCCATTTTCCTTCTTCAAAATAAAATGCTGCATCAGAAAAATCCGGCAGTGGCGGAACGGAATACATACGGTTAACGGTTTGCCATGTGGCATAAAACCGTTTGGCATAATTTTCTCCTGCTAAAGCCGAAGCCATTTCTAAAGCGGTGAGGCGGGGTGGTGGTGTGTAACCTTTCCGGTAATTCCCTTTGTCGTCGTAACCATTCCAAAATACTGTATCGATCATGGTTTTTCGTTCAACATTCACCTTTTTTACCGGGTCGTAAATTCCCCACACTGCAACGGTAATTACCTCGTTGGTTGTTGGAGTGTCAAAGGTTTGCGGATAAGTTGAGAAAAAAGAAGAAAATGTTTCCAGTACAATTATTAATTCAACATCCGACGCCTGGGCAACATTCTCTATTAATTCCGTTGGAAGTTCTGATAAATGTTCACCCGTGTGCCTTTCAAAAATATTTGTGGGGAAAATGTACACCTCTTCAAAAGCATTATTGCTTTTCAAATCGGTTGCCAATTCGTTTATGCAGGCTGTTACCAGAAGGCTGTCCAGATTTTTTGGGTCGTTTTTAGCTTTAACCAGCAAAAAATCATTTTTGTAGTAGTTTTGAAGCGTGTCGCCCCGATATTTGAAATTACGGTAAACAATGGCTGCGTTTTTTGCCGAAGGAGGAATATTGGCCTCACCCGGCTTGTAAATTTCAATGGGGTATTCCTTATAAACAGTACACGATGCAAGCAACAGTAAAATAAAAAATATGGGATAAACTTTTGCTTTCATTCCGCTGCTTTTAGTTCGTTTTTCCTTCGTTTTAAGGTTTCGAGATACTCATAAGTAAGCGGGCGGTACATGGTATTGTATGAATTTAATCCCCACTGAATTGCCAAATCAATATTTCCTAAAATTTCGTAACCCAATGCAACATTTAGCTGGGCTTTGCTTTTTAGCGTTTTTGACCCTGCATTTTCGGCAATTTCTTTCCATTTTTCAATAGCGGTTTGCCAGTCACCACTTTGTGCAATCTGATTGGCCTGCCGAAGTTCTGAATTTCCTTTTATAAAATAAGTTCGTCTTTCAGGTCGCCAGCGAATGGCAATTTTATCAGTAAGTTCGAGTGCTATTACAATTCCTGTTTCGGTAAGTGCTTGTTTTACAGGAGTAAATCGGTTAAATAAACTTCGTGCCGAAACATCAGCATCTTCCCAATATAACGTATCGGTAATAAATTGCCTGAGATGCACTTTCTCTTGTGCCGGATCATAAACCCGAAACAGTGTTTCGTACTGAATTTTCATTCCGGCCCTGGCTGCTGAGTTAAATCCGCCCTGAAACGGATCAAAAAATGATTCATTATCAAAGCTGGTAATTACTCTTGTTTTTAAATGGTCAAGCGAAAGAACTGCATCAGTTTGAAAAGTTTCGCAGAGTTCTTCAACTTTTTCCCATGGTATTTCTTTTGCCAGCAGCGAAGTTCCGGGAGAATCCAAAAACCTGTTTTCAGGAATAACATAATCATACCGGCCCGATTCAAAAAGCAATTCACCCAAAGCTTTTAGGGTAGTGTCGGCTGCCTGGAGATCGTAAATTACAGTATCGAGGTTGAACCTTTGTTTGTAAAAAATATTTTGCAGCGAATCTGAATCCAGGTTGGTGAATTTTTCATCAACTGCCTGCGTTACCAGTGTCAGACTTTGAATATTTTCCGGCAATTCACCGGCAGCAGGTTGCGGAATGTCGATTACAAGGGTGCGGGTTGAAATGCATGAAAAAGCCAGCAATGCCAACAGAAGTAACATTCCCGGTTTTATGCTTTTTTTCAAATATCTTTTCATGAATTGAAAGTCTCCTTTAGTAAATACCCCAGTATTTTCTCAAAAACCATTCCACACTTAACAACATTAACACTACAAAAAACAGCCACCTGAGGTTCAATAATTCAGTAATCATTTCCTGGAAATAACTTACCGGCTTCAGGCTGTTGCTGTTTTTAAGTTCTTCAATAGCTTGGTTAACTTCGTTTTGTGTGAAAAACGAGCCTCCTGTTTGTGCCGATAACTGATACAACATCCGGTGGTTGGCTTGTGTTACAATATTTTCGAGGTTAATTGCCGTTACGGCAAAACTACCTGTTTCCGAATAAGTTTGATTCCCAACCTTAACTTCGGCATTAAAAGTGTAATTTCCAACGGGCAAATTACCGGCATTCAGATAATAGCCGTTGTTGCGCACATCAAAAGTAAAATCCAGTTCATTCCCGTTTTTGTTACTTAGCACAATTGTAACCTCTTCATTCGTAATGCGTTCAAAAATATCGTTATAAACTTCTGCACTAAATATCACCGGGTCAATTTCAGTATAAACCAGGTCGTAATTTACAATGAAATTATCCTCATTCTCACGCAGAGCAAGATATTGAACCAACTGATTTACGAGTTCGTTAAACTGGTCATGGGTTTGGTTTTGGAAATAATTATTCAGCCTCCAGCGCCAAATTCCTTCGCCAAAAATAAAACCAACTTTTTTCCCCTTAAAAATTCCTGTTGAAACTAAAGGTTTGCCAGTTTCAATGTTTTTGATTTTCTGAAAAAACAGCGTGTTAAATTCAGGTTCAAGCTGATAATTGGCAAAAGGTACCATGAGCGGAGGAAACTTAATAAGGACGTCGCGGAAATTTTCACTTAATGTAAAATTTGCATAAGCCGGATTTATAAACGCCTGCGCCTCCTCTGCCATACCTGCCCGTGGTTGTACTGTTGCTCCGTGCGCCAGCGCATTTAATTGAGGCAGGAAAGTTTTGCTGCCAACAATAAAAAGCAGCGGTACCTTTAAGTTCGACTCACTTTCAAGAATGTTGGCCATTGATTTTCCTGAAGTTGGTAACTGATTCAAAATAATAAGGTTAAAATCAGAAAAATTGGAAGGGTAGGGTTCATCAGTGAACACAGAAACTTCGTAGGATTTTTGTTGTTCAAGTGTGTTTTTTATAGCACCAATGTCGGGATGAGCTCCATCGGAAAGTATAAGTACTTTTTGTTTGTTTTCGAGTACATTTACAACAAAGTAATCGGTATTGTTTTTGGTGTTTTTTTCATTTTCAGCAATTTCAATTGTTACGGTAAATTGCTTGAGTCCCGGATTTCCAGCATCCAATATAAATTGTTGAGTTTGAAAATAGTCGTTGGTTGATGGTGTAATAACAGTTTGGGCAACCTCTTTTTCATCCTCATACACAGTTAACCTTAACGAGCTGTTTTGCAGTTTTAAAAAGCGGGTATCAATTTCAACCGGAAAACGGTTGCCGGAAAAAGACGTACGGTTTGCTTTTATGCTCTGAATACGTGCATCTGTTATTTCGGTGGTATCGCCAAGTCCGATGCTGTAAACCGGGAAATTAATGTTTTCCAGCATATTCACCGGATTTTTTCCCTGGTTGTAAATGCCATCTCCTGCTAAAAGCAATGCCCCGATATTTTCATTAAAATGGTTGTTGTTCAGAGTGTTAATAAGATTACTATAATCAGATTTCTTTTCTGAAAAATTAATTTCGCCATCAAATTTTGTTTCCTGACCAAAGGTATAATGAATTAAATTGTAATTATTACCCAGTTCATCAGAAATTCTGTTTTTAAGTTGAGTTATTTCACTGGTTAGTTGCAGCGAATCGCCGGTTGAGGTAACAGAGCCGGAGTTATCCCAGGCAGCAATAATCAGAGGATTTTGCACCATTTTTTTCAGACTTTTTATGAAGGGAGACAATAACAAAAACGCGATTAGGGAAAACGAAAAAAAACGAAGAATCATTAAAATAGTTCTTTGTTTTTTAGTCAATTCCTGGTTGTCTTTATTTCTGAAATAGAGCAAAAAAACAATTCCGGCAGCAGCGGCCAGCAATAAAAGTAAAAAAACAAACCAATATTTTATTCCGAATGAAATCAAAGTAAATCCCTTTTTTATTAGCGGTCGTAAATATACATAACTCCTTTTTAATACGGCGAATATTGCGTATTATTACCTTTCTTTTATATGGGAAAATAAAATGAAAACGAATTCAGATTTTATAAATTGACATATCAAATGAAAAATATTTTTTATGCTCTTTTTTTAATTGTTGCGGCTTCCTGTTCGTCAAAGTTCAATCCTGAAATTACAGTTGAAGATCTGCAAAAATCAATTTACTATCTTGCCTCTGATTCACTTAAAGGAAGAAAAACAGGAGAACCGGGTGATAGACTGGCTGCGGTTTTTATTCGGGAGAAATTTGAAAATGCAGGACTTCAATTGCTTTTCGAAAATGGCTTTCAGAAATTTGAGTTGGTTACTTCTGCCAGGTTGGGAGAGAAAAATCTACTCGAAATCGAAGGTGAAAGCTTTCAGGTTGAATCGGATTTTTTGCCTTATGCATTTTCTGCCAATATTAATGTTGAGGCACCAGTTGTTTTTGCTGGTTATGGATTGGAAGTGGATCAGGATACGTTAATATGGGATGATTTTGAAAATGTTGATGTTGCAGGAAAATGGATTTTGGCATTTCAGGGAGATCCTGACCTGGAAAACCCGCAAAGTCCTTTCGTTGAGTTTTCAACAGAACGGGCCAAGGCGTTAAAAGCTACCGATAAAAATGCTGCCGGTTTAATTTTAGTTGCCGGCGAAACATTTAGTGAGAAAGATGAATTGTCTCCGCTGTTTTTCGATAAAAATGTAAGCAGGTATTCCATTCCTGTAATTCAGGTTACCCGCAAAGTCGCTAATGCAATATTAAAAGAAACAGGATTCACCATTGAAACGCTTGAATCTGAAATAAAAGAAAATAATACCAGCATTGCTTTTGAAACTGAATGCTGGGTTTCTTCAGAAGTTAATGTTGAGATGGAAAAAACCGAATCTCAGAATGTTGCTGCACTTTTACCAGGTATTGATTCCGAATTGAAGGATGAATATGTTATTGTTGGCGCGCATTACGACCATTTAGGAATGGGTGGACCGGGTTCTGGTTCAAGAGCACTGGATACTCTGGCTGTTCATTATGGCGCAGATGACAATGCTTCAGGAGTTGCAGCAGTTATTGAACTGGCCGAAAAACTGGCCGGCGAAAAGAAAAACAGAAGAAGCATTATCTTCGCTGCCTTTGGTGCTGAAGAAATGGGCTTGGTAGGCTCAAAAGCCTTTACTGCAAACCCACCGGTTAACACAGAAAATATGATTGCCATGTTTAATTTCGATATGGTTGGCCGGTTCGATTCCGTTAGCAATGCAATAAGTATTGGAGGGACTCAAACTGCAAAGGAAACGGAAGAAATAATTACCCGGCTGAATCCTGGATTTAAACTGGCAATGTCCGGCGAAGGTATTGGGCCTTCTGACCATGCTTCTTTTTATTTGCAGGATATCCCGGTGTTTTTTATTTCTACTGGAGCTCATTCAGAATACCACACACCCTATGACGATGCTGATGCCATAAATTACATTGGGGCTAAAAAAGTTGCTGAATTTGCTCATTTACTTGTTCACGAATTAGCGACACGTGACAGTGCCCTGACTTTTCAGGAAGCAGGTGCTAAATTTCAACGTAGCCGGGCTGGACGATTTAAAGTATCGCTGGGAGTTATGCCAGACTATGCCGGACTCGAAGACAGGGGCCTACGCATTGATGCCGTGACCAAAGGCAAACCTGCTGATTTGGGTGGCATAAAAAAAGGCGACATCATTACCGCAATTGATGGGAAAAAAGTGGGAAATATTTACGACTACATGAACCGGTTGCAAACCCTGGAAGCCGGGCAAACTATTTCTGTGGATATCCTTCGTGACGAAAAAGAAACTGTTCTGATAATTCAGTTGTAATTGGAATATTGCGGTTTAGAAAAAAGAAAAAATTAAATCAGGAAAAATTTCACCCAACTTGTTTAACTAAGCTAAATATGCTGTTAGACCTTGCCTTTTTCCACCTTAATATTAGAGACGGAACAAGTGAGAGAGCAATACCCGTTAAGAAAATGAAAAGGAACTGAAGCGTTACATTAAAGGAAATATTATTAAAAAGCAGTGCAAGACCAATAATAAAAATGTTTCCGGCAAGAATAATAAGTGTAACGGTAAGATGATGTGGTGCTAGTTCCAGCAATCTGTGGTGAATATGATTCTTATCGGCTGAAAATGGTGATTTCCCGTTCAAAAGTCTTATTGTAATAACTCTAAGGGTATCAATTAAAGGAACAATAACTATGGCAAACGAAACAGCTGGTGCAGCGCCAATAGCATAAGGGACTGTTTTTACAACATTGAATTCATTAAATTTGATTACCAAACCTGCCACAATCAGTCCTACAATCAATGATCCCGTGTCTCCCATAAACATTTTGTTCTTTTTGCCAAATACATTATAGAGAAAAAAGCCGGCAAGACTTCCTGTAAGTGCAAAAGACATGATGGAGAATCTGGTGTATCCTGCTAAAAAGAACCATGTTCCGAAAACAAAAGATGCCAACATACCTAATCCTGATGCAAGGCCATCTATCCCGTCAATCAAATTAAAAGCATTAATTATTGCAATCATTATAAAAAGAGTGAGTATTGTTCCAGTTGCATAATTTATCTGGTAAAACCCTAAAAAACCATGCAAATTTGAAATATGAAAATTACCTAAACTGGTTAACAGAACGGCAGCAAAAATTTGGATTATAAATTTTTTTCGGGCTGAAATATCCATAAGATCATCTTTGAGGCCGATAAAGAACATTAGAATAACTGAAGCAATAATGTATTTAAGAGAATCAAAACTATAACCGTCAGATGAAATTATAGTGCTAAGCACAAAGCCGAGAAAAATGCCAACTCCTCCAAGCGGAGGAACGATTTGTTTATGGATTTTTCGATCATTAAATGAATCAAAAAGTTTTTTGGCATGTGCAACCCTTAAAATAGGAGGAACAACTATTATAGCTATTGAAAATGCTAAAGTAAATGAAAGTATGTTAAGAAAGAGTTCTTTAAATAACATTTTAGATATTAATTAGTGTTTGCAAAAATTTTAAAAAAAAATCATAATGTACTATAATTCAAACTTTACAAAACAAAAGATTGAAACTTTAATACCAACAAAATAAATTATGTCTTAATCTGATTTTTATCTTCATTCGCGTCATTCTTCTTCCAATTCAGATGAGCAAAAATATGATTTTTTTATGTTTTAGGATAGTATTTTGCATTTTTTTTCGTTAACAATGAATTAACATTCATTCGAATTTAGAAAATTACAATAATAATTATAGACCTGATCGGATTCATACACCTATTCTTTAAGAGAATTTAATTGCATTTTCAGAAAAACATAATGTCATTTTTTTTACCTTTACCCTTCATTATTTTAATGTTAAATGATTTAAAAATAATTCTATGCGCGTTTCAATTTTTGGTATTATATCTGTCATAATTGGTACAACCTTTTTATTTACTGCCTGTGGTTCAGGGCAAAAATCTCAAGAAGGAAATGAAAAATCGGCTCAGCCTGAGTCTGAAGAGAACTGGATACAGTTATTTAATGGAAAAGATTTGAATGACTGGCAAATTAAGTTTACAGGTTACGAGCTGGGGTATAATTTCAATAATACCTTCAGAGTTGAGGACGGTTTATTGCGGGTGCGTTACGATGAATGGGATGAATGGGGCAGTCAGTTCGGACATATGTTTTATAACGGCGAGTTTTCGCATTACCGGTTGCGTGTTGAATATCGTTTTGTAGATGAACAAGTAAAAGGAGGTCCAGGCTGGGCATTCCGAAACAACGGACTAATGATACACGGACAAAGTGCCGAATCAATGGAGATTGACCAGGATTTTCCAACTTCCATTGAGGTGCAGTTACTTGGCGGAAACGGAACCGACGAACGTTCGACCATGAATCTTTGTACCCCAGGTACCAATGTAGTTATGGATGACGTTTTAGTTGAACAACATTGCACCACTTCTGATTCAAAAACTTTTCATGGAGACCAATGGGTAACTGTTGAAGTGGAAGTTAGGGGAGGTGAGATAATCCGGCATTTTGTGGAAGGAGAAGAGGTAATGAGCTATGAAAAGCCTCAACTTGATCCCCGCGATCAATATTACGATAAAATGATTTCGGAATTTGGAGATAAAATAATTACCTCCGGATCGATTTCAATACAGGCCGAAAGCCATCCTACAGATTTTAGGAAAATTGAATTGCTGGTTTTGGATGAAAATTAACTGAAAAGATATTTCATTTGCTGAGGCCGGATTTTTGCAGTCCGGCCTTTTTTATCGCTTTTCTGTTGGCATAATTAAGCGAAAGCAATGACCCTGCAATTCCAACCATTCCTATTATGGAAGGTAAATCGGGATGTTCATTTTCAAGGATAAGCCAGCTTAAAACAGCGCCGGAAACAGGAATCAAAAATTTCCAAACATTTAATACGGACACTTTCACTCCCGGACGTCTCAGAAGAACGAACCAGATAGAAATAGCAGCAGCAGATAAAAAACTTAGCCAGGCCAGTGCAATATAATATTTTGCAGGGAAGGGACCGGTGTTAATCCCCTCCACCGGAATAGATACAATAGAAAGCAAAAGGCCCCCAATCATGAGGGTGGATGAACTGAGCACGAGAGGTGAAATTGCTTTGGGCGATTTGGAAACCAGCACATTGGCGTAACCGGCAACCAGATTGTTTGCCAAAAGCAGACCAATGCCCAAAAATTCAAGTTCTCCCCTCATTTCAATTTTGGTACGTCCTAAAGTAATAATCGCAATTCCACCCACACCAAGCAGAATACTAAAGGTTTTCATCGGAGTCATTTTGTCGTTATGGAAAGCAAAATGGGCAATAATTGCTATAAAAAGTGGAGAAGATCCAATAATCATGGCACCGAGTGCTCCGGGAACCAGATTTAATCCGCTATAGAAAAGTGCATATTGTGCAAAAATTTGAATGAGTGAAAGCCATAATACAAGTTTGAGGTTTGCCTTAATTTCCTGAAAAAACCTGCGGTAATTTCCAAAAAGAATAAAGATTAAAACTCCGGAAATAAAAAACCGAATGCCTGCAAACTGAAGTGGAGAGTGATATTCCAGCCCAATTTTGACGCCTGCAAATGCAGTGGACCAAAGCCAGGTGGCAACGAGTGCCAGAAATGTTGTACTGTTAACTATATTTTTCATTTTGAAATGTGTAACTGCAAAGGTGAGAAATTAATCAAACAAATCAGTATTGTTTAAGATTGGAACAGCCAGGCTTAATATTCGGAAAAGTTTTCGCAAACCAATATGAATTTTATGGTGCCGGCACTATTTCCTTCCGTAAAAGAGGGAAAATAGTTTTCTTTGCAGCCAGAATAATTAACTCAAAATGGGAAAAACAATCATTAATAGTTACAAAGAGTTTGAATCATTTCTCGGAAAAGAAATAGGGACCTCAGAGTTTATTCAGATTACCCAGGAACAAATCGATAAATTTGCCGATGCTACGTTAGATTATCAATGGATTCATACCAATCCTGAACGAGCTGCCAAAGAATCGCCGTTTAAAACTACCATTGCACATGGCTATTTAACTGTTTCCATGCTTACTTACCTCTGGTATTCAATTGTTGATGTACGTAATGTAAAAATGATTGTAAACTACGGCATTGAAAAATTGAAATTTCAGCAACCCGTTTTGGTAAACGATAAAATTCGGGCCATTGTATCGTTGCACGATATTAAGAATCTGCGCGGAGTAGCCAAGATTCAGGTGAAGATTGTGGCAGAAATTGAAGGCCAAAAAAAACCGGCTTATGATGCCCTGGTAACTTTTCTCTATCATTTTGATAATTAAAACTGAGTGCAAATTGGAATATACTGACATGTAGTCACTTCTTATGATTCTTTTTTATTTCGTAAATTCGTACAATAATAAATGGATTTATGGAATATTTGAATCAGGTTTTCATGTCGGACCAGATTACCTGGGAAACTGCCCTGGCAAGGTTTCTCATCAGTTTTATTTTAGGGGCACTTATTGGTTTTGAGCGGGAAACCCATAATCAGCCTGCCGGACTGCGAACACATATTCTTATCAGCATTGGTTCTACCATGGTAATGCTTATTTCCATATTTATTCCACAAACATTCACAGAATTTCAGAATGGCGACCCTGGGCGCATTGCAGCTCAGGTAGTTTCAGGGATTGGTTTTCTGGGAGCCGGAGCAATTTTAAAATTTGGCGCCAATGTAAAAGGTCTTACCACTGCTGCATCCATTTGGGCAATGGCAGCAGTTGGTTTGGCAGTTGGAGCTGGAATGTACACGGTTAGTCTCATTGGGGTGGCAGTGGTTCTGTTTGCGTTAACAGCAATGAATTTGTTTGAAAAATTGATTTTTAAGGAAAGAACCTTACGCAGGATTGAATTAACTGTTAAAAAGAATTTTTCCGGAATTCAAACTTTTGAAGATGTGTTTAAGATGCAGGATGTAAGAATAAATTCCACCGGATTCGACCGCAACGTGAATGAGGCAACCGATAAAATTACTTTTTTGGTTGCCGTAACCAGGAACCTCGATGTTCAGCAACTTGCCAATGAACTGGAACAACAACCAGGTTTTGTTTCCGTTTCAGTGGAAATTATTCAGTGAATACAGGATAATTACTGCTTAACTTTTTCGAGCAAACCTTCACAAGCATCTTCCAGCAAGTCAAGCACCAATTCAAAACCTTCATCTCCACCGTAATACGGATCGGGAACTTCATCGTAATTCCATTCCTTTCTAAAGTCCGTCATTTTGTGAATTTTCTCCAAATCGTTTTCGTTACGGGCCATACTTTTTAGCGAATGCACATTATCATCGTCCATGGCCACAATCAAATCAAAATGGTCAAAATCAATGCCCGGATCGAATTGCCGGGCTATACTTGTCAGATTGTAGCCCCGTTTAATTGCATGTTTTTGCATACGTTTGTCAGCAGGTTCGCCTGCATGCCAGGCGCCGGTTCCTGCCGAATCAATTTCAAATTTTCCAATTATCCCTTCTTTTAAGGCCATTCCTGTAAAAACCGCCTCTGCACTGGGCGAGCGGCAAATGTTTCCCATACAAACGAATAATATTCTTTTCTTTTCTTCCATTCCCTTATGTATTCCAGATTTCATAAGATTTTAATGCTTGTTGTACCAGCATTTCGTAACCGTTTTTAACTACTGCTCCTTTTTCTTTCCCTTTTTCCATAAATTGAGTTACTTCAGGATTGTAAACCAAATCGAACAACAAATGATTTTTAGTAATATGTTTGTAAGGAATCGGAGGGTAGGTTTCAACTTTCGGGTATGTTCCAAGTGGTGTGGCATTAATGATTAACATGCGTTCGGCTATCATTTTTTTATCGATATCTTCATACCTGATTTCCCTTTTCTGTAACTCTTCAATTGAGGCAGAAATAAAATCAATGCCTAGTTTGTGCAGCACATATTTAATGGCTTTAGAAGCACCACCCGTTCCCAAAATCAAAGCTTTTTCGTGGTGTTTTTTTAATAATGGTTTTAAGGAAGTTTCAAAACCCCATGTGTCTGTGTTATATCCTTTTAAAAGAATTCGTTCTCCCTTTCTTTTTATTTTTATAGTGTTCACAGCGCCCACTTCCTCTGCAGCTACATCCAATTCATTTAAAAAATTAATTACCATTTGTTTGTAGGGAATAGTTACATTCAGGCCAATTAGTTCCGGATTGTTTCTCACAACATCCGGAAACCAGGAAATGTCTTCAATCTCAAAATTTTCATAAAATGCATTTACATTTTCCTTTTCAAATTTTTGAGTAAAAAACTGTTTTGAAAAGGAATGGGTCAATGGAAATCCAATCAATCCGTATTTTTTCATTTCTTTTGTTTTGTTAATCCTTCAACCACAAAAATAAGGGCAAAACCAAAAACAGCCAACAGAATGGCGCCCAATAACCATGCTTCGTTTCCTGTTAAGTTCTCGTAAGTTCCGGGTAAAATATTTTTTTCTGCCAGTGGCCTTATTTCACCATGCCGGTCAATAAAAGTTTCGGTAACTTTTTTCCAAGGCCAGATTTTATTGAGCGAACCAACCATAAATCCAGCCAGCACAGCAATGGTCAGGTTGTGAAATTTTTTCAGCAGCCACGAAAGCAAATTGGAAAATGCAATAATTCCGATAGCAGCACCTGCAATAAATACAAGCAAAACCGGGATATTTAGATCGCCGACAGCCGACAAAATAAATTTGTACATGCCCAGCAAAACTAAAATGAAACTGCCTGAAATTCCTGGTAAAATCATAGCGCAAATGGCAATGGATCCCGAAATGAAAATAAACAACCACGTGGTATTAGCTTCAGCAGGCGAAATAACTGTGATGAAATAAGCCACCACAATTCCTGCAACTCCTGCAATAACAGTTCCTGCATCCCATTTTTTTATGGTGCGGGCAATATAAATGGCCGAGGCTACAATCAGTCCAAAAAAGAATGCCCAAACCAGAATTGGATAGTGGTGAAGCAGAAACTCCAGTCCTTTGGCCAGTGAAAATATGCTGATTCCGATTCCGAATAAAACACTGATAAGGAAGCTTCCATTGATGGCTTTCCAAAATGCAGCTATTTTAAATGAGAATAAAAGCTTTAGTGCAGGAAAATTTATTGATTTAATAGAGTCAATTAACTCTTCATAAATTCCGGTTATAAAAGCAATCGTTCCTCCCGAAACTCCCGGAACCACATCCGCTGCTCCCATTCCCATTCCTTTGAGTATAAGCAGAAGATAGTTTTTAGTATTTCTTATCATTTTTTATATTTTGAATCTTTTTTATTGAACTTTGGTTATTCAGCATTTTAAAGGCGCCAAAATAACAAAAAGTATCCTTAACTTGTTGTAAAAATTGAATCGTAAAAATATTGTTGAAATGCATTTAAGATTTGTTTTACTGGTTTTCACACTTCAAATTTTTAATGGTATGCAGGCACAAATAAATCCATCAGCAGAAATAAAAACCTTACTTTTTTCTGAAAACGGGAATTTTCCCAATAATCCCGATTTGCCGGTTTTGCTTTATAAAAATGTATTTGATTTTTCGAAATCCGATCCGGCAGCAGATATTGAAAGAATTTTTTCCCAAAATAATTGGGGAGGCTCATGGCGAAACGGAATTTACAATTTTCAGCATTACCATTCTACGGCTCATGAGGCACTTGGCGTTTATTCGGGCTGGGCAGTTGTTCAACTGGGAGGACCAGAAAATGATCCGGTTAAAATTGAAAAGGGCGATTTGGTAGTTCTGCCAGCTGGAACGGCCCACAAGCGAATTGATTCCGGCGGAGGATTTGCGGTTGTTGGCGCTTACCCCGACAGTCAAAGCTGGGATATGAATTACGGCAAAGCGGATGAAACGAAAAATGCCAGACAAAATATTTCGCGGGTTCCTTTGCCAACAAATGACCCGGTTTTAGGTAAAAATGGTAAAATGTTTGAATACTGGAAATAGCCGGCTATTCACGATGTGAATAAAACCGTTCCAGGATTGATCCGTCGTTGGCTTCTTTTGAAAGCGATTCAATGGTGCTTTTGGGCACATCGTTTACATCAAGCATAATAAGCCCGTCGAGGCAGTTGTTAAACTTCGGATCTACATTGAATGCGATAATTTTGGCATTCAATTTAATGTACTTTTTCAACAAAACCGGAAGTCCCGAATTCAGTTCATCCAAATCACCGATAGCTTTGTCGAGGCGGTTTATATCATGCTCCATGTTTTCCATTAATATGTTAATGTCTGCATTGTCACTTTTAAATTTATAGCTGTTGCGTGGTTTAACAAATTGTGCCATTTTCCAGTTCAGGTGGTTCCGCATGATAAATCGAATGATGAGGTCTTTCGATATTTTAGAATAGTTGTTACTGATGCTTACCGGGCCAATCAGGTAGCGGTATTCAGGGTTTTTCAAAAGAAAATACAAAATTCCTTTCCACAGCAGGAACAGCGGCATCGGTTTTCGCTGGTATTCTTTTATTACAAACGAACGGCCAAGTTCAAGACTTTCGTTTAGTACAGGTTTAAAATCGTCACTAATTCTAAACAGCGATTGCAGGTAAAAGCCACGCTTTCCATACTGTTCCAAAATATCTTTTCCTTTTCCGATTCGGTAAGCTCCAACAATTCTTTCTTCCTCTTCATCCCAGATAAACATCTGATGATAGTACAAATCAAACTCGTCTATGTCGATGCTACGGTTTGTTCCTTCTCCAACTTCCCTGAATGTGATTTCCCGCAAACGACCGACTTCGGTGAGAATATTTGGTATTTCTTCTGATGGTGCGCAAAACGCAGTGTAGTTTTTTAGGTTGAAAAGCGTAAAATCGGATTTGATTTTTTGGATTTCTGCCAAAATCTTTTCTTTAGCTACCGGCTCGATAATCGTTTCGGGTTTGTGCTGTGGCTTCAGATTATAATTAAAAAAGCGTTTTACCTCAATGGGCGATTCCATGCTGTAAGTTTTGGCCCGGATAAAACGCCCAAACTGGTACACATCGCAAAATTTATCCTGATCTTCAACTTTTAATGGTGTTCCAATCCGTAATTTGATGGTTTTGTGTTTTTTACTCAGTAACTCCGAAGGCAGTCTCACCTGGCGTAAAGAGGGATGTATTTTGGCAAAAAAGTGAAACAACCGGCTGTTTGTTCCCTGAAAATAGGCAGGAACAACAGGAACTCTGGCTTTTTTTACAAATTTTACAATCGGGAACTGCCAAACCTGGTCGGTTATGCTGTCGAAAGTTCCGTAGGTGCTCAAATCACCGGCCGGAAATAGACATAAAATTCCCCCGTTATCCAAATGGGTTAAAGCTTCGGTAGCCCCTTTGCATTCTTTTTCCTGTTTTTCGGGATCAGTATTATTAAATGGATTGTCAGGGATAAAATATTCTGAAACCGGATCTACTTTCTGCATCAGAAAATTTCCAATTACTTTTACATCAGGTCTAACCTGCGAAAGATATTTGATGAGCAATAATCCGTCAAATCCGCCAAAAGGATGGTTGGCAACCACTATTAGTGGTCCGGTTGACGGAATTTTTTTTAACTCGTTTTCATCAAATTCAATCTTAAATTCAAGTACCCGTATGATTTCATCAATAAAGTCAATTCCCTTTTTTGAAGCAATCTGTTCATAAATTTTGTTCAGTTTATTGAAACGGAGAATATACATCAGAAATTTGGCGAAATACTCACCACCGAAAAGCGAAAGGGCAGGAGGAGTCTTGAAAATGTCCTTCAGTTTTAATAGTTCCATTGAATATTTATTACGTTTTCCGCAGAAAACAAAGCAAAATTCAAAAACAAAAATAACAGTATTTTCATCAAAACCGGAAATAAATTGTTATTCTTGGCAAGAGTTATTATGAAGAAGAGTTTGGAAAATACTGAAAACTGGCTGCCTACATCACGAAAAGAGATGGAGGATTTGGGATGGCAGCAACCCGATGTCATTCTGTTTACCGGCGATGCCTATATCGATCATCCATCATTTGGTGCTGCAGTTATCGGGCGCATACTTGAGGCTGAAGGATTGAAAGTTGCCATTGTGCCACAACCTAACTGGCAGGATGATTTACGCGATTTTAAAAAACTGGGCCAACCAAGGCTGTTTTTTGCTGTAACCGGAGGCAACATGGATTCGATGGTAAACCACTACACAGCCAACAAACGGAAACGTTCAAATGATGCCTACACTCCCGGTGGGAGAACCGATCAACGGCCTGACTATGCAACCATTGTCTATTCCAATATTCTAAAAAATCTTTATCCGGATGTACCGTTGATAATTGGTGGTATCGAAGCTTCGTTGAGACGTTTAACCCATTACGATTACTGGTCGGACCGGTTAATGCCTTCCATTTTGGTTGATTCGGGTGCTGATTTTCTTTTTTACGGAATGGGCGAAAAATCAATAGTGGAATTTGCCCGTCTGGTGCAACGTGGGGTTCCGGCCTCAAACCTTACTACAATTCCGCAAACAGTTTTTTTGGTTGATTCCAATAAAAAATACGCAACTAAAAAAGAGTGGAATGAATTTCAACTCTCGTCACATGAAGAATGTCTGAAGGACAAAAAAAAATACGCCCGCAATTTTATGCACATCGAAGAAGAATCCAACAAGTTGGAAGCTAAGAAATTGATACAGAGCGTTGGAAATAAGCAGATTGTAGTTAATCCTCCATGGCCGGTTTTTACCGAACAGGAAATTGACCGGGTTTATGATTTGCCTTACACCAGGCTGCCGCATCCGCGTTACAACGGGAAAGGAACTATTCCTGCATACGAAATGATTCGCCATTCCATAAATATTCACCGCGGCTGCTTTGGCGGCTGTACGTTTTGCACCATTTCGGCACACCAGGGGAAATTCATTGTCAGCCGTTCAGAAAAATCGGTTTTAAAGGAAGTTGAAAAAGTAACCCAAATGCCTGATTTTAAAGGATACATTTCTGATTTGGGCGGCCCCTCTGCCAACATGTATAAAATGAAAGGCATTCACGAAGAAATTTGCCGGAAGTGCAAACGTGCCTCATGTATTTTTCCTTCCATTTGCAAGAATTTGGATACCAGCCATAAACCCATGCTCGACCTGTATAAAAAAGTACGGGAAAACCCAAAAGTAAAAAAAGCCTTTGTGGGAAGCGGAATCCGTTACGACATGATTCTGGAGAAAACGGGAAACGAAGAAACTGACAAAATAAACAGGCAATATTTGCGCGAGGTAATTAAAAATCATGTTTCGGGGAGATTAAAAGTGGCTCCGGAACATACTTCCGACGAGGTGCTGAAGTTTATGCGAAAACCTTCGTTTAAACTGTTTGAGGAACTCAATAAAGAGTTCAAAAAGATAAACAAGGAAGAAAAACTGGATCAGCAGCTCATTCCATATTTTATTTCAAGTCACCCGGGAAGCAAATCAGAAGATATGGCGAACCTGGCTATTCAGACTAAAAACATGGATTTCAGGCTGGAACAGGTGCAGGACTTTACGCCAACGCCAATGACTTTGGCCACGGTAATTTACTATTCAGGCTATCATCCTTACACCATGGAGAAAGTTTACACCGCCCGCAAACAAAAAGATAAACGGGAGCAACGCAAGTTTTTCTTTTGGTACAAACGCGAATACCGGAAATCAATTATTCAGGAATTGAAAGCGAAAGGGAAGGAAGATATGATTAAACAGCTGTTCAAATAATTATCTTTACCAGAAAAATCAATGATATGAAAACACGCTATTCACTAATTATTTCACTGGCTTTTATTTTCTTTTCATGTGCTGAGCTTGAACAGTTTGCCAGGCAAACCCTCGATGATGACAAACCACTGACTCAAAATGAAATTATTGCCGGATTAAAGGAGGCATTGATTGTGGGAACCAGCAAGTCAGTTGATATACTGGGAGTCACCGATGGGTATTATAAAGATGAAATGGTAAAAATACTACTTCCTCCTGAAGCTGATATTATTGTGGATAACATTGGCCGGATACCCGGCGGTCAGCAACTACTCGACGATGTGTTGCTTCGAATTAACCGCGCCGCCGAAGATGCGGTTTCAGAAGCCAAACCCATTTTTGTGAATAGCATAAGGAGCATGACCATAAACGATGCCGTTGGAATACTGAGAGGCGAAAATAATGCTGCAACAATGTATTTGCACCGAACTACTTACGATGGTTTATATAATCTTTACCGGCCAAAAATTCAGAATTCACTGGACAAAAAACTGGTTGGGAATGTTTCCACTTCACAAAGTTGGAATTCATTAACATCGAAGTGGAACGAATTGGCCAATTCACTTGTAGGGCAAATTGCCGGGCTGAAACCTGTGGAAACAAAACTGGATGAGCACCTTACAGAAAAAGCCCTTGATGGATTGTTTCTCAAAATTGAAGATGAAGAAAACCTGATAAGAAAAGATCCGGCAGCAAGAGCTACCGCTTTACTGAAACGCGTTTTTGGCTCTGCTGATTCATGAATACAACGGTTGAAAAGTTTTTTAATATTCTAAAACATGTTAGGTTGATAATATAAATTTTAATTGCTACTTTGGTTTTAACGAATTTTAAATGATTGCTTAAAAGAAAAGAAATTGGACAAAAGTTTCTAACCCATTAAAACTGATTGCAATGAGACTCGAATTTCAACGTATTGAGGAAGCCAACGACCTGCTAAACCAACTCATCGAACACCATCCGCAGGCGATTTTTCTCGCCGATCATAATTTCAAAGTGAAGTATTTTAACAAGGCTTTCCAGAAACTAACTAAAAGTGACAAGGGAGATATTCTGGAGCACGAGTTTTGCGAAATCATGGGGTGTACTCAACGCGAAAAAATCATAGACTCCAATGATAATTTCTGTAAACACTGCCAAATGAGGGATTTGCTTTCAGGATCCAATTTGTCAGAATTGGTTTTAATACGCGATTTTTATATTCACAATAAAATTGTAACCAAACATTTGCACATTGATGCACACCGGGTGGTTATGCGGGGCCAGAAATACCGGTTGGTAGTGATTGACGACCGGACCCAAAAACATTAGAAAAGCCGTCCCTGCCAGGTATCGCGTTCTTTCAGCCTTTTTTCCACTTTTGCAACGAATTCAAAATTTTTTAATCCCCATTTGGGGGCAATAAGCATTTCAGGTGGCGCCTGACTGATAAACCTTTCTACAATGATTTTCGGATTAAGCAATTCGAGGTAATCCACCACAAGGTCAATGTATTCTTCGGCTGAAAACAGATGAAAATCTTCCGGATTTTTTCTGTATTGTTTTTCCAGTACCGTGCCTTTGTGAATTTGCAACTGGTGCAGTTTTAAATTATTAACAGGCAGTTGTGAAATAATCCGGGCTTGATCCAGCCAGTCGCTCCGTTTTTCGCCCGGAAGTCCTAAAATAAGGTGCGCGCAGTTTCTGATTTTTCTTTTTGATGTTTGCTGCAATGCCCAAACCGATTCGGCAAATGTGTGCCCGCGGTTCATTTTTTCGAGCGAAGTATCGAGGTGTGATTCCAGACCAAATTCCACCATCACGTAAACCTTTTTGCTGAGTTCGGTAAGGTAATCCATAAGTTCTTTATTTACCGCATCGGGCCGGGTAGAAATAACCAGGCCAACTATTTTAGGATGTTGGAGAGCTTCTTCGTACAGCGGAATTAAATTTTCAAGTGGAGCCCATGTGCTGGTGTATGCCTGGAAATAGGCCAGGAAACGCATGGATTTGTATTTTTTCTCGAAAAAACCAATGCCTTTTTGTACCTGGTAACTAACTGAATTTTCGAGGTTACAGTAAGTAGGTTTAAAGGTTTTATTGTTGCAGTAAGTGCAACCTCCCCATCCTTTGGTACCATCGCGGTTAGGACAGGTAAAACCCGCATCAACCGAAACCTTCTGTACCCGTTCCGAAAACAGGTTGCGGAAGTATGTTGGAAAATCATTGTATCGTTTTGAATGCCCCCAACTAAAAAATGTTTGTGTCATCTTTTTCCGAATTGAGCGACAAAACTACTCAAACTTTTTTCCATGCCTGTTAAAAAATAATTGAAAACTTTGTTTAAACTAGCTTCGTAATTGTTTTCAAAACTAAATCTTATTTCTATTTTTAGAATTGGAAATTAAAACGAAAACTATGTTTTCACAAAAAGATGAAATTCAAATAAAAGAACGGGGCAGTCAGCTTGAAGTAGTCCAAAAACAAATTGAAAATTTCAAAAAGGGCTTTCCATATCTCGAGGTAATTGAAGCAGCTACTGTGGGAAATGGGATAATTAAGCTTGACAATGAAGAGGTGGAAAAGTATGATGAAAGATTCGACAAGCAAATTTCATCCGGTGTTGTTCCGCTTAAATTTGTGCCGGCTTCCGGAGCCGCCAGTCGTATGTTTAAAACGTTATTTGAAGCTCTTGATGCTTGTGGGGACGATGAAGATCCTGAGATTTCACTGGCGAAAAATACTGCAGCACGGCAATTTCTTGTAAATAAAGAAAAATTTGCCTTTTTCAGCGATTTAAAAAAAGCAATTGCAGATAACGGAGCTGAAGAAGTTTGCAGGAATTGGATTGAATTTCTTTTGCTTGAAAAAGGTTTGAATTACGGTTCTCTTCCAAAGGGATTGCTCAAATTTCATAAATATGCCGATGGTGAGCGTACCCCGTTTGAAGAGCACCTGGTAGAAGGAGCACATTACGCAAAAGATAAGTTTAATATAGCGCGGTTGCATTTTACTGTTTCTCCCGAACATAAACAGGTTTTTGAGGAACTCCTTGCAAAAGTGAAGGAACACTATGAGAAATTGCTCGGTGTTTCTTTTGAAGTTTCATTCAGTTTGCAGAAACCTTCAACCGACACCATTTCAGTTGATTTGGACAATGAACCTTTTCGTGAACCAGACGGAAGTTTATTGTTCAGGCCTGCCGGTCACGGCGCGCTAATTGAAAACCTTAACGACTTGGATGCCGATTTGATTTTTATTAAAAATATTGACAATGTGGTTCCCGATCGCCTGAAACAACCAACAATTGCATACAAAAAAGCTTTGGCCGGAGTTTTATTGAAATACCAGGAAAAGGTTTTCAGGTATCAGAAAACTTTAAACGAAAAACATCCTGCCGCTCTTGACAGTGCATTTTTGGCCGAGGCTGCCAATTTTCTTGAAAATACCATGAATATTAAACCGCCGGAAAACCAATATTACACTGAAAAAGAAGAGTTATATTATTATCTGAGGGAAAAATATAACCGGCCGGTAAGAGTATGCGGAATAGTGAAAAACGAAGGGGAACCTGGTGGAGGTCCGTTTTTGGCAAAAAATCCGGATGGCACAGTTTCGCTTCAGGTAGTTGAAAGTTCCCAAATTGATGCGGATAGTGTGCAGCAACAAACCATTGCAAAGCATGCCACACATTTCAACCCGGTTGATTTGGTTTGTGGGATTAAAAATTACAAAGGTGAAAAATATAATCTGACTGAATTTACTGATCCGGCAACAGGATTTATTTCAAAAAAATCGAAAGACGGAAAAGATTTAAAGGCACAGGAATTACCCGGTCTTTGGAACGGGGCTATGAGCAACTGGAATACACTTTTTGTTGAAGTTCCCATTGAAACGTTTAACCCGGTAAAAACCGTAAACGATTTGTTAAGGGAACAACACCATTAATTGAAGTGTGCTTCTTTATTCGAAGTGAATTGTTAATTTCGCAGTTTCATTTTTGGAGGTTGAATGAACAAGGAAGAACGTGGTTATTTAAGTGAAGAGAACATGGGCGAGGCGCTGAGTCGTTTTAAACGATCGCTTGCTTTAGGTCGAAAGAGTTATTTCGATGTTTCTGAATTTGAGGGAATTGTAGAATTTCTGCTCGATGAAGGAGATATCAATGCTTCTGAAATTGCTGCACGCCAGGGAATGCAGATTCACCCGGGTGCAGTGCCCCTTCAACTCAAATACGCGCAGGTTTTGCTGAGTAAAGAAAAATATCAAAATGCACTGAAATACCTCAATTTGGCAGAGCAGGTAGAGCTTGCCAATCCAGATGTCCATTTAATGAAGGGTTCGGCTTGGCTAATGCTTGGCGACGAATATGAGGCTGAAAAAGCATTCGGCAAAGCATTAAAACACGCCGGAAGTGAAAAAGATGATATTCTTTACCACATTGGCTCTGCTTATGTTCAGGCCAGTGAAATTAAAATGGCCATCAGTTTTTTCGAAAAATCGCTTCAGCTTAATCCCGAAAATGAGATGGCTCTTTATGACCTTGGTTTTTTTAGCGACCAGGAAGGGGATTACCAAAAAAGCATTGACTATTACAACCGGTATCTTGATATTGATCCTTTTAATTTCTCTATCTGGTTTAATCTTGGAATTTCGTACAACAAAGCCGGTAATTTTGAGAAAGCCATTGAAGCTTATGAATTTGCGCTGGTTTTAAATGAAGAGTTCGACCAGTCCTTGTTTAATATTGGAAATGCGTATGCCAATTCCGGCAATTATCGCGAGGCCATTGCAAAATACACCGAGTATCTGGAATTCGATCCGGAAAATGATGATGGCTGGTGTTATATTGGCGAATGTTACTTAAACCTTGATGAGCATACCCAGGCAGAATATTATTACCATAAAGCCATCAAATTAAATAAAGAAAATGACAGCGCATGGTTTGGTGTTGGCCTGGTTATGTGGGTAGAAAAAAAGTGGACAGAAAGTATTATTTTTATAAAAAAGGCATTGGAAATTGATAATTCCAATTCTGAATACTGGATTACACTTGCAAAAGTTTATAATGATTGTAACCGGCCTAAAGATGCTGAAGATGCACTTGTGAAAGCAGCTGAACTTGAAGCAGACAATACAGAAGTCTGGTTGACATGGGTAGATATTTTCCTGAATTTTGGTGAGTTAAAAAATGCACTCCGTGTTTTAAAATCAGGGCTTGAAAAGAATGATGATTCATTACTTAAATACCGCATGGTAAGCTTGCTGCTCGAAAGCAAACATGAAAAAGAAGCTTTTGAAATGTTAGAAAAAGCAATGAAACAGGAATTTGTTCAGATCAATTATTTGTTCGATATTTATCCGAAAGCATTAAAAAACAAACGCTTGCAGAAACTGGTTGACGATTTCAGGGAAGAAAATAATTTTTAGGTTTAAACTTGCTTTCCCGAATAATTTTTAGGGGAATTTATTCCGTTAATTCCAAAAACCAACCGATTGAAATAAGCCCTGCAGGCACAATCCCTCCAGTATGATCTGTTTCCGGAATTTCAATATATTGCACGCGGCTTCCTGCACCCTGCGCAACAAATTCATCATAAATATTTTTTGATATAATTGCCGGAACATAAGTATCGGCTTTGCCATGAATTATTTTAGTGGGAGTTGAAGTATTCCAGGCTTCAATACTGTTATTTGCAAGTATTTCTGTCAATGAATTAAACAGGTTGTTTGTGTTATAATTCAAGCGGAAATTTTCAGTAAAAAGTTCGGCCACATCTGTTGTAAGTTTTGCATTAATTTCTTCACCCGACATAGAACCGTCGAAAAGTGTGGGAATCAGCAAATCATAAGGAGAACTGAATACTTCTTCAATTGGCGTAATTGCTTCTTCATCTATATTTAAAAAGCTGTTATACAAGTATCCAAAGTAATAAGGCATGGGATAAGTTTCCTGACTTAAAATATATTCCTTAATAAAATTCAAATCGTAAGGCCCGGCTCCCGGCGCGCTGGCTTTTAAGTTAAATTCGCTGGAAAAATCTTCCTCAATAGCTTTTTGTACCTGCATGGTAGCCCAACCTCCCTGCGAGTATCCGGTGAGGTACAACTCATTGTTAAGCGAAAACTCCCGAACAGCGGCCAATTCATCAACAGCCCTGAGCATATCCAAAACTGTTTGCACGGTTGATTCTTTGTGAAGGTATGGATGGAACATATTATCTGACGATCCAAATCCGAGGTAATCGGGTATGGAAATTACAAACCCGGTTGATGCAATGGCTTCAAGCAAAATGTAAAAATCATAGTTTGGGTTAACTGAAGGTGCATTGCTGTTTAGCGTGTTTGTGCCGTTTTGATAACTGATTACCGGGAATGAGCCCTGGCCGGTTGGAACGCAAACAAGCCCCGAGGCCAGTTGAGATTCACCTTGAAAGGTTGTTTTGTATGTTATTTTGTAAATGATTATTCCATGATTTACTCTTTCCTGCACCGCAGCCATTTCCGGATATTGAACAACGAGTTGTTCAAACATGGTTTCAACCATAACCGGAAGGAACGAACGTACCATTTCGTAACTTACCAGGTAATTGGTTTGGGGCTCCTCCTCGTCATCGTTAAACAAATTGTGACACGATGAAAGGCTGAAAATCAAAAAAATAATTAGAATTGCCCGGGTGTAATTTTTAATATTTAGTTGCATGATCACTTTTTTTCAAAGGTATAAAAATTTTGGTTGTTCATTTTGGTGAAACAATTATTCTTATCATGGGTTCAATCCGATCACTTCTTTTGCACCGGAATAAATAGATTTCCACCAGTAATTCAGGATTGATCGTTCTTCGTCTCGCGGATAGGATATTTTTACAGCAGTTAATTCATTTCTTTTGGGACTTTTCGAATTAACAATCATTTTATTGGCCACGAACGAGGCAAATTTTGCTTTCTGAATTTCATCAGTACTGTAATCCAATACAGCAATTTTTAAGTTATCGTAGGCAAAATACAAGTTTCCGGTTGCCTGGTTTTCATTAAAAATAATATCGAAATCCAGCCTGTTTAAATACCCTTCCTCAATGGCAAGGGGCGCCGATTTTGAAATGATCGAATTTAAAGGTTTTAGCGGCATGGGTTGCAAAAATCCTTTGGCTGAATGAGCATAATCAGGGCTTGCAAGATCGAAACTGAAATTAGCCTTCAGTAATGATTGATTTAAAAGTTTTGCCTGCGCATTCAACTCAAAAATATTGTTGCGTCCGGTTTCTTTTTCGGTGTTCGAAAGTCTGTCGCCAGAAAAGGTTAAATCATAAAATTCAATAAATCCAGGCTCGTCTGAAATGGGTAACAGTTCGCTGTATTTAATGTAAGATGGCATAAGTTTTACCGAATCAAATACAAAGTTCTGGCCGATGTTTTTCAGGAGATCTTGCGGCCAGGGTGGCCTTTGACTGTGGTCGAACGGATATCGTTTGTCTCGAAAAATCTCCAGTCTGGATGGACCGATTTGCAGTTTTTCCGCAGCCAGAATATTTTCCTGCAACCATCTTTTTTCATTTATTTCCTGAATTTCAATGTATTCGATTCCAGCTTTTGCAACATCGGTTTGAAACCCGGTTTTTTGTGGAAATGCCTCTTTTACTGCGAGCGGATTCACCCGGATGTTTTTCATCAATACATGGTGTCTGGCTGAATTGTAGATTAACGAATCGGCAGTAAATTCGTACATGCCACTTTTATCTTTTGTTGAAAGATTCGTGGTTGAAATATTAAATTCCCTCGAATTCATCAGGTTAGCGGGTGGCTGATTCTCGCTAAGTAAAATATCTTTAAAAGAAATGTGGAGTTCGTTTTGGAATAATTGTTTTTCGAGCCAGTTAAAATGGAGGAAGGCTTTATTAAGGCTCAAATTATCAACTTTAATCTGATTGATTAGGTGCTCAACGTAGGGATATAAATCAAGGGTTTGCAAAAATTCCAATGTATCGTCTTTTATTTCCTGGTTAATTTCGATGGAAATATCGGGATTATTTATTTCAATTTGGTTGAATTCAAAACTGTTTTGCTCAAAGGCGATACCCAAATCAAAACCAGTAAATTGAATTTGAGGAGCAAGTATTTTAAACAGGTTCTGGTCTTTTCTCCCGAAAAAGGGTTCCACTTTCAAATCTGAAACTGAAATTGACTTCTGTTCCTTGTCGAAATCAATTTGCCCGATTGAAATGTTATGCTGCTCGTCGATTGGCGCCCTGAAATCTGAAATTTTGAGCTGAATGTTTTGGCTCTGTATTTGAATTTGATTGTTATTGTTTTTCAATGCAATTTCCGGCATAGCAAAATTAAACCTGAAATTGGCCTGAGCTTTTTGGTTCCCCCCCGAGGTTTGATAATTGATTGCTTCGCCATCCGTAATTTTTAATTCTTTAATTTGCAACGATTCAATAAAAGCCGGCATAGGGAGCGAATAGTTTTTTAAATCGAGTGATTTTGTTTTCCCCTTTTGGGTATAAATCTGAAAATGGGGAGAAACCAGTTCCAGCGTGTTAATTTGAGGTTCCAGTGAATGCCAGGCATTCTGGAAATCAAAACCTTCAATGTTCAGTTCAGGAATGGCAACCTGGAATGTAGTTGCGAGGTCATGGTATTTTTCGGAAGTAATTAGCGGAAAAAGCAATCCGTTTTTTACCCGCACCGAGTTTTTTGCCGAAGAGAGCAGTATTTCACTTCCTTTGAGCACATGCACACTATCAGATAATTCAAACTCCTGGTCGCGGATAGAAATTTCAAAATTATCGGAAAAAAACAGCCTTTTTTTGGGGAGCTCTGCTTCATTTAAACGGAAATTCTGCAGCGATGCCGAAAAGGCATTGTCAAATGATGTGGTTTTTCCGCGGCGGGTATGATTTACCCAGTTTAGGTTTCCATCAGAAATAACAAACTTCCTGATGTCAAAATCTTCCACGTAATTGAATATGAGTTGATAAAACTCAGTCAGTTCCATATTTGCCTTTTCTGAACGGAGTGACCCGAAGTTTTCAAAATAAATGTCAGGATTTGATATGCTGAAGTTGGAAATTAGCAGTTTATTATTAAAAAAGGCATTGCGCAAATCTACCCCGGTAAGTTTAATTCCCGGTATTGAAATTTTGAAAAGTTCTGACCGGTTAAAACGTTTCATATCCTCGGTGCTTACGTTTTCAATAACTGGCTCAAGCTTGAGGTTACTAATTTGAATCTGTTGATTCATGCTCGAAATCAGTACATTGTCAACTTCCAGTTTGTGCAAGTCGTCCACCAGGCGCATGGTGTAATCTGAAAAATTCAGATCGAAATTGGTGGCATAAAAGAATTTATCAGTTTGTTCAACACTTGCCGAGTCGAGGCTGAAATCAGTCAAGGTAAAATTGAAACTGGTTTCAAAATATCCCTGTAAATTTCCGTGAAAATTATTTTCAATGTTGAGCTGGCCTCGTTCAATATAAACCAGGTTTGAATAAACGCCCTGGAGGTAATCGGTTACCAGTTCGAATAAAAGTCCTCCTTCAATCTGTTTCGTTTGCTTTTCTTTTTCCAAATGATAGCGCAGATGTACTTTGGGTTCAATAACCTCAATTTTTTCTGATGGCAGGGTTTTGGTGTGGTACAAATTTCGAAGCACAATTCCTTCAATATTCAACGATTCACATTCTACATTCACCTCAGTGCGGCTTGCTGATTGATTTTCATTAACCGGATGCAGGTGAATCTTTTTTGCCCCCAGCCGGTGGGTAAAAGTTGAAACAAATAACGAGTCGGCTTTAAAATGGTGTTCATTGTCGTCCAGTCTCAGGTGATATCCGGCAACCGTCATTTCCAAATCGTCTGCATGTAAAAGTTTTTCCCGGTTTCGGGCCGAGGCAGAATCCAGCTCAAATCCATTCAGAATAATATCAACAGATTGAAACCGCTGCTGGAAATTATCAAAATCAGGTTGCCTGAAAATTTCAACCTTTGCATCATGGAGGAAAAAGCTGTCAACTTCAAGTTTTAAAAAGTTGTTTTGAACCAGTTCATACAAATCGAAATTATCGATGGCTTCCAGCTTAAATTGTTGTGGATTTTCTTTTCGGTAGAACCTGATGTCGGGCTTTTTAAACTCAAGGTACCGGATTTTGATTGAATCGTCGAGCGCAAAACGCGCTATGCTGCGGCTTTTTACTGTTACATTTGGAACAGTAACATCAAACAGGTTTTTATCAGAATTTCGTGATTGCGGATAAAGCCTGAAACCTGCTGCTCGTATATCTGTTGATTTAAGGGAATACAACAAAGTATCAATGGTTAAAATATGCAGGCTGTCACCCATATCGTTTTGAAAATCGTTCATACGAATAAGCACGTCATCTGTTTTGAAAAAACCGGTATTCTGTTGAATCATCTCTGCATTTGTGGTAAACCCCAACACATCAACTGAAACTTTTTTTGCCTGCGAAATAAAGTCGGTGCTGCCCATTGCCCCGTAAAAACCAAAGTTTGCATCTTCCAGCACAATCCGGTTAATTTTTACTTCATCCAGCATTTCAAACAGCGGTCTGATGTCTGAAACCAGAGCTGAATTAATTTTTGCCGAATCGCTTTTTAACAGATCTTCTCCTTCCAGTTTGATAAATGGTTTTACAATCAGTACCTCATTGCAAACAAATTTACCGTTGTTGAAAAGTGTTTTCAGTTTTATTTCATCCAGTATAATTTCAGCAGCACTAAAAGTATAAAAGGTTTTTTCCAGATGATCTTTCACTAATCGAGCCGCGCTTTCATCAGGAACCAGTTTCACATGGCTAAATTTTACAGAAAAAGGAAGAAGATTTATTTTAACTGCATCCATGGATAACGAATAGATGCCATCTGATTTTTCTTCTGTAAATTCTGACAGGTAATTTTTTACATAATCAGGAATGAGTTTTACCCAAAACACGGTTGCTGTTCCGAGCAAAAGCAGCAGAAAGACCAGTGCAAACCAGCCAACAATCTTCCGTATTTTTTTTCTTTGGGTCATTTGGTAAAAATGGCAATTTTTTTAGAGATAAAAGAATTTCATTTGCAGTTCATCAATCAGCAAAAAGAGATGAAACTTCGGATGTGAGAAAATTTTTGTTCGCAGGTTTTTGCGGAAATTATGTTTTAAAAGTCAATTAAATTCATATTTTTACTTTTTCAAAACTACTAATGATAATAACCATGAGACTGATTTTGACCACAGTCGTTACCGCTCTGTTTATTTTCACCCTGAATGCACAATCCGTAAATATCATGCTGGTTACCGGTGGGCACTCGTATGATACCATTCAATTTTTTCAACTCTTTGACGCTCTCGATGGAATTGGCTACACACATTTTTCGCAACCAGAAGCAAATCAGGCTATTACTGGCGGAATTGCCGAAGATTTTGATGTGCTGGTTTTTTATGATATGTGGAGAGAAATTTCTGAAGTTGAGAAAGCAGCTTATATTGAATTGACTAAAAAGGGCAAACCCATGCTTTTTTTGCATCATGCGCTGGTATCGTACCAGGATTGGCCGCAGTTTGAAAAACTGGTAGGAGGAAAATACATTGAAAAGCGACGCGGCATTCCGGAAAATGAATTATCTAATTATGAGCACGATGTCTGGGTTTACATTCAGCCGGCAGGAAATCATCCGGTTACAAAAGGTTTTCCCAGTTTACGATTTTTCGATGAGGTTTACGGTAATTACCGTGTATCTGAGGATGTTATTCCAATTTTAACCACCAATCACCCACAAAGCGAAAAAATTATTGGTTGGGAAAACCATTTCAATAATTCGAAGATAATTTATCTTCAACCAGGGCATGATTCCAGAACTTATGAAACCAAAGATTACCGGCGGTTACTTTTGCAGGCTATAAACTATTTGGCCAAAAACAATTAGTTGTTTAATTCTATGTAAGTTCAGATAAAACTTAAATCAAATAAATTCGAATAAAACAATTTAAAATTAAATCAAGTTATGGAAAATGTAAATCGAAACAGACTCTTTATTGCAAGTTGTCTGGCTCTTCTAGTTACAGCAATGACTTTTGCTATCAGGGCAAGAATTGAAGGCGTTTTTACGGGTGATTACGGACTGACAGCCGAACAGGTGGGACGTGCATTTGCACCTGCCTTCTGGGGTTTTGCAGTGGCCATGTTTGCAGGCGGTTATTTTATCGACATTGTAAAAACCAGAACGGTAGTTTGGATGGCTTTTGGAATGCACCTTGTAGGAATTGTTTTGTTGCTGATGGCAAAAGATTACACCTCGTTGTTTATTGCCAACGTATTTATTGGTTTAGGCAACGGAAGTGTGGAGGCGGCATGTAACCCGCTGGTAACTGCCATTTATCCCGACAAGAAATCGAAAATGCTCAACCGCTTCCATGTATGGTTTCCGGGAGGCATTGTAATCGGAAGTTTACTTGCTGCACTGGTAATCGATTCGTTGAATTTGCCATGGCAGGTACTTGTGGGATTATTGTTTGTCCCGCTAGCTATTTACGGATTTATGTTTTTTGGGCAAAAAATTCCGGAAACCGAACGGGTTTCGTCTGGTGTTAGCTACAAGGAAATGATGCGAAATGTGGGAGCGCCGATTACTATAACCCTGGCTGTTGTTTTTATGATTCTGGTTGCCAATGTTCAATCCATTTCACATGCTATTACCGGAAGTTATGAATTGCCCCTAATTATCATCGGGGTTATTGCAGTATTAATTATCGCTGAAGGCAAAGCAGTAAATAAGATTACGCTGCTTTTTCCATTTATTTTTGCCTGCATGTTGCTTACTGCTTCAACCGAGTTGGGCACAACCCAGTGGATAAATGCTTTGCTTGACAATAAGGGCGTTCATCCCATGATTATTCTGGCAGTGGTAACCGGGTTAATGGCAGTTGGCCGGTACTTTGCCGGAGGTTTGATTCACCGGTTGAATCCCCCGGGAGTTCTTCTTGGTTCAGCTGTTTTCTCTGTTGCTGGCTTGCTGCTGTTGAGTGTAACTAACGGCGCATTCATGACTGTAGTATCTGCTGCTGTATTTGCTGTGGGAGTTTGTTATTTCTGGCCCACCATGATTGGTGCCGCGGCTGAATATGCACCTAAAACCGGAGCTCTGGGGATGTCAATTCTTGGGGGAGCCGGATTTGTTGCTACCTCAATGGTGTTACCAATTATGGGAGAATCCATAGAAACGGCAGGGCCGCAGATGACTTTGCGTAACCTGGCGGTTTTACCGGCTATTCTTGTTGTTGCGTTTATTGTTCTTTCGTTTTGGGTAAAAAATAAAAATAAAAGTGGAAAAGATTTGGATGAAGGTGCCGTAGTTCGGTAATCTTTTCTTTCAGTTATTGCAGGGAAGCTGTTTGGAAAACTTTTAAAGAAATAAAGGGTTTTTTGAACAGCTTCTTTTTTATGCAGCAATGTTTTCGTAATTTGAAGCATAATTCTAAAATCGTTCTGTATGCTCTATGTATTGTTAATCGGTTTGATAGCCGGCGCCATTGCGGGGCTCATTGTTCGCGGCAAAGGTTATGGCTGCCTTTTGAATGTTATTGTGGGAATTGCCGGTGCCTGGTTTGGCAACTGGCTCCTGCACGAACTGGGAATATTTGTAAACAGTGGATTCTTTGGTACATTGGTAACCGCTGTAATTGGTGCAGTTGCGTTGTTGGCATTGCTCGGCTTAATTCGAAAACTCGCAAATTAATTGCTGGATTTTCTGGAATTTCTGCTTGATTTTTTTGTATTACATTATTTTTTTGCGCTCCGGTTTCAGATTTTTTACCCACTGGTTTACGATGTATTCGTTTTCTTTCATCCAGTTTTTTACTCCCTGCCTGGGATCTTCACTCAATCTTACCTGGTAAACCAAACTGTTCAGTTGGTTTTCTGTTAATTGCATCCGCTCGAAAAAACGCACCGCCATCGGATGTTCCTTAATAATCCCGGCGCTGCCAATGGCAAAAATGTTTTCTTTTTCACCAAAAATATTATCCGGGTCATCAAGAAATCTTAAATCATACCGGGCAAAAATCCAGTGTGGTTCCCATCCGGTAATTACAATTTCTTTTCTTCGTTTAATCGAATCTTCAAGCTGTTTTATCATTTCATCTTCTGAAAGACTGTTCAAAGGGATTTGCAGGCTGTATTTTTCAATTGCAAGCCGCGCTTTTTGCATAACTCCGGCACCCTCGTCAATTCCAATTACCGGATGCTTATAATTTATGAGGTCTGAAATTGTTCGTAATTCACTGTAATCCGGAATCACAAAGCCTGTTCGGGCCTCGGGGTAGATAATGCCCAGTTCTTCAATGTTTCCGGTATGTTCTTTCATGTAGTTTTTATGGGTTTCTGGAAGCCATGCATCGGCAAAAATATCAGACTCGCCACTGGCAATTTCCCGGTATGCGTTTTCAACGTCGGTAAGTTTTGTAATTACAGTATATTCCATTTTTTCTTCCAGTAAAATTGCCGAAAGATGGGTAATGGCTATACTTTCTGACCAGTCTGTATAAACTATTTTTAAAGTCCTTTCTTCATTGTCAGCGGTTTTGGTGCTGCATGAAAAAAGCATCAAAAGAACGGCCAGTTTATAAATCCATTTTAAAACAATTTTTTGTGTCATAACTTCTTTGGTTTTTATTTGAACAGTGCTTTTAGAAAACCGATGGTTTGTTTTCGGTCTTTAATAATAAGCACCGGAATGTTTTTTTCAACCGAGGCCAGTTTTTCCGATGTGGAATCGATAATAATATCGGCCAGTTCCGACTTTATTTTTGAACCGATAATAATCATATCGGCATTAAAGTTAAGTGCTTGTTTATAAAGAATATTAGCCTCGTCATTTTCGGGGTCCAGTGAATTTGTGCATGGAATTTTTTCTGGGTCGAGTTCCAGTTTTTTCATAAATTTCTGATACTCTTTCCGGCTGTGTTTCTCAATATGTGCCATCAGTTTTTTGTCGTTTTCAGGTGAACTGACCGGGAAATATTTTAACGGAAGTTTATATGCATGGTGGCACGAAACTTTTGCATCCGTTAATTCCTGGAGCCTCAATGCCATTTTCAATGCCAACGCGCTCATTTTCGAAAAATCCATGCGAACCAGAACATGTTCTATTCGTGGTTGCGTGGTTTCGCTTATTAACAAAACCGAAGAAGGAATAATACTAATCACTTTCCTGACGATTCCGCCCCGGCCCTCGTACCCAATTTTTTTCCCCATGAGTGTAAATGTGATATTGTTTTCGCGTGCATACCTTACAATATTGTCGGTTGTTGAGCCTTCAACCACTTTTACATTTGTTTGAACTTCATTAATACCGGAAAACTGTGATTCAATTTTTTCCTGAAGCTCTTCTCTTACGATTTCGGTAAGCGGTTGTTTGAGATGCGGAAAAGCAGATACCATTTCGGGCGGAATTTCATACGATTTCATTACATGTAAAAACGTAACCGATTTTGGCTTGAATTTTTCAACCAGAAAGTTTCCGTATCGAATGAGTGAATCGTCCATCTCGCTTAAATCGAGGCAAATTAATATGTCATCAAACTGGTACATAGTATTGTTATTCAGGTTAAAATTTATTTTTCTGTTCTCTTTTCATTTTTTCCGGAAGCTTTGGCTTGTTCTCTTTTTTGCATCATTTTGGCCAGGGTATCCAGGTATTGTTTACGGTCTGCTTCCATTTGGGTTTCCATCATACCTGTGTGTTCTTTTTTAAGCCCTTTTAATAAACTCCACATGAGAATAATTAGTAAAATGGCAAATGGCAAGCCGGTTGAAATGGCAGCCGTTTGCAAAGCGCCAAGTCCTCCCCCTATAAGAAGAACTGCAGCAACAGCGCCCTCGGTCATAGCCCAGAAAATACGCTGGGGAACCGGTGCGTCGAGTTTACCGCCCGCAGTAAGCGAATCAACTACCAGAGAGCCAGAGTCGGAAGAGGTAACAAAAAAACTGGTTACAAGTACCACACCAACTACCGAAGTTACTGCCGAAAGCGGAAATTGTTCTAAAAGCACATATAACGAAGTCGCAATATTTCCGGTAACTGCACTTGCAACATCGGCCAGGGAATTCAGTTCCAGGTATATGGCGCTTCCGCCAAAAGTTGAAAGCCACAAAAAGGTAAGTAAAGTTGGAACAATTAGAACGCCAAGAACAAATTCTTTTAACGTGCGTCCCCTTGAAATGCGTGCGATAAACATACCCACAAACGGCGACCAGCTAACCCACCAGGCCCAATAAAACACAGTCCAGTCGCTTTGCCAATCCGATTGTTGATAGGTTTCTGTCCACGACGACAACTCGAAGAAGTTTTGAACATAGCCACCAATATTCTGAATAAATGAATCGGTGATAAACAGGGTGGGACCTACAATAAGCATAAACGCAAGAAAAATGGCACCCAAAAACATGTTCAGCTGGCTTAACCTTTTTACACCGCCACTGAGCCCGGCTACAACCGACCCAGTTGCCGCGAGCGTAATAACCGTTATCAAAATAACCTGTGTTGTAATGGTATCGGGTAAATTAAAAAGGTGCGCCAATCCGGCACTTACCTGCTGAACACCCAAACCAAGCGAGGTAGCCAGTCCAAAAAGCGTAGCTACCACAGCAAGCACATTTATAACTTTTCCCCAGGGGCCGTTCACTTTATCGCCAAGCAGCGGATAAAAAACAGAACTGATGGTAAGTGGTAATTTTTTGTTGAAGGTGAAAAAAGCAAGCGCCATTCCTACAAGGGCATAAATTCCCCATGCATGCAGTCCCCAATGTAAAAATGTAATTTCCATCGATTCGCGTGCAGCTTCAACAGTTCGTGGCTCCGCATCAGGTGGATTAATAAAATGGTTAATGGGTTCGCCAACACTCCAGAACAGAATACCAATACCCATTCCTGCACTAAAAAGCATGGCAAACCATGAAACTGTTGAAAATTCCGGCCTTGAATTTTTCCCACCTAATCGAATACTACCGTATTTACTAAAAGCAATATACAATACAAAAAAGAGGAAAATATTTACCGACAACACAAAAAACCATCCGCCAAAATTGGAAATACCGGTCTGAATAGCTGTAAAAACTTGGTCCATCGGTTCTCCCACAATAAGAGTAATGGCAATAAAGGCAACAATTATTAGTGCAGATGGCCAGAAAACCGGAGCGTCAACATCGAAATATTTTTTGGTGCTTTTCAGGTGTGCTTCACTATCATGTTTCGTTTGGTCAATTTCAGTCATAAAATTCTGGTTTTTATTCAAAATTAATTGTCCGATTCAGGAATATCATAAACGGATAATTCACTTTGGTTTTAAAATTATAAAACAATAATGAATTAAAATTAAGCATTTTACTTTGGCAAATTCTGTTTAAAGTTCTAACGAAACAGAGGAATTTTTGTTTGGAAATTCGGAATTTTATTGAATCCGAAGAAAGACAGACCTCCTGAAAAGAAAGGTTTGAATAGCCCCCCGTGCAAACATAAAAAGCACCATGGCCAGCCAAAGCGCATGGTTTTCCCAAAGAGGATTCAGAAAATAATAAACCGGAATAAAAACAAGGAATGTTGCCCCAAAAAGTGTATTGCGCATGGCTGCTGAAGCGGTGGCACCAATGAAAACACCATCCCAGATGAATGAACTGAAACTGGCCAGTGGAATTAATACAACCCAAATAATAAAAGGCTGCGCATCATTTATCAAATTATTTTGCGAAGTAAGCAGTTTTAAAATGAAATTCATTCCGAAAAAATAAATTAGAGTGAACCCGATTGCCAGACCAGTGCCCCATAGAAAAAGCAGTTTTACCACTTTTTTTAATTTTGATTTTTGCCGCGCACCAAAAAACTTTCCAACCAATGCCTCGCCCGCAAAGGCAAAACCATCTATAAAAAATGAGAAGAAAAGCAGCATCTGAATCAGCAGCGAATTGACGGCAAGAATGGTGTCGTTGGTACTTGCCGATTCCGAAGTAAAAAAGGTAAAAACCAGGATGATACAGAAACTGCGGATAAAAATATCGGTGTTTACCCGAAAAAATTCGGTCAATCGTTTTAGGTTGAAAATCTGGTCAGGTTTCACAAACCGGATAAGTTCCCGGTATTTTTTCAGGAAAAGAAGAATGGCAAAAATTAGTCCGATATATTGTGAAAAAGCTGTTCCAAGTGCTACTCCGTCCGATTTCATGTTCAGCCCAAAAACGAAAAGCACACTAAGCAGAATATTGGCCACATTGGCAGAAATGGCAATAATCATGGGGTAACGAGCATTTTGCATGCCCAAAAACCAGCCACTGAAAACAAACAGGCTCAGTGCCGCCGGCGCAGCCCAAATGCGGATAAGAAAATATTCACGCGCCAGTTTTTTTACCTCTTCGCTGCCGCCAATCAGGTTAAATCCGGCCCAGGCAATGGGCAATTGCAAAGCCAGAATAACCAATCCGGTTAAAACAGCAACCGCCAAAGCACGGGCAAGTGCATGAATGGTTTCAATTTTATTCTTTTCACCAAAAGCCTGTGCCGTAAACCCCGATGTGCTCATCCGCAAAAATCCAAATCCCCAGTAAATAAAATTGAAAATAACACCACCCAGCGCAATGGCACCAATATAAACTTCGGATTTTAAATGTCCCATTAAGGCAAGATCGACAAGCCCAAGCAGCGGCACCGTAATGTTGCTGACAATATTTGGAATGGCAAGCCTGAGAATGTCGCGGTTCATCGTTAAAATTTTGAAAGGGTAAAGGTAAAAGAATTAAAAAACAAAAAATTAATTCCAATCCTGATGAACAATAAAGGAGTACAATGTGTTTTTATCTTGAAATATTTGCACAGACAGAAAACGTGCCTTATATTTGCATTAAAGACTTTAAAGTATTTTATTAATTTTATAAAAAGAACAAAAAGATATGGCGTTTGAATTACCGAAATTAAGTTACGATTACTCAGCTTTGGAACCGCACATTGATGCGCGCACTATGGAAATACACCACACAAAGCATCATGCGGGTTATACGAATAACCTGAACAATGCAGTTGCAGGTAGTGCGCTCGAAGGAAAAAGCATTGAAGAAATTCTGAAAGGAATTTCAGGTCATTCCACTGCTGTAAGAAACAATGGAGGAGGATATTACAATCATAATTTGTATTGGGAAGTAATGGCACCGGGCGGATCTGCGAATCCGGAAGGCGAGCTTCTCAATGCACTTAACGAATCATTTGGTTCAATAGAAAATTTCCGTGAGGCATTTGTTCAGGCTGCGTTAACGCGGTTTGGATCAGGTTGGGCATGGTTGGTTCTTCAAAACAATAAACTGGTGGTTTCGTCCACGCCCAATCAGGATAATCCGTTGATGGATGTTGCAGAAATTCAGGGAACACCCGTTCTGGGAGTTGATGTGTGGGAACACGCATATTACCTGAATTATCAAAACAGACGTCCGGATTATGTAAATGCATTCTGGAATCTCATCAACTGGGACGAAGTCGCCAGGCGGTTTAAAGGTTAGTTGATTTTTGGTTTTTTTCCCCGGGATGAGGTCCCGGGGTTTTTCTTACTTTTTTCCCTTGTTTTATGTTAATTAGAGGCCGGAATGGTTGTACAGTTTTATCCAAAAGATTACATTTACAAGAAATAATTTAAAGGATGGAATGGAATCCGGAGATAAAAAAAATACTATTGATGATCGGATAAAACAACTGGAAGCCCAAATTTCTGAAATGAAGTTCGAACTGGAAGCAAAAAGCGAACTTTTAAAGCGGGAGCAAGAAAAAAGGGAGTTTTACCAGTTGGTTGCCGATTTTACTTTTGGCTGGGAACTGTGGTTTGATCCTTCAGGTAAAATTAATTACTGCTCGCCCTCATGTATTGACCTTACCGGATATACCGCCAACCAGGTTTTGGAGGCACCGTCGCTTTCCGCATTGCTGATATATGTGACAGATCGCGAAAAATTTGAAAGATTCCTGTCCAATGCATTGAATCAGGATTTGATTAATCCCACGCTCGAATTTCGGATAATGACCCGAACCCGCCAAATGCGCTGGTGCTTGTTTACAGTTCGCGGCGTTTACAACCGGGAAGGCCGTTATCTGGGCATTAGGGGCTCAGTGCAGGATATTACCAAACTTAAAAAGGCACTGGGAAGAATTACCGATTTGTCAACCGGGAAGGAACTGGAAAACCGTCACCGGGAAAGACTTAAATCGGAACTTGAAATTAAGGAACGCGAACTGGTAACATTTCTTCTGCAACTTTCACAAAAAAATGAGCTCATAGCAAATATAACGCAGCAGTTAAAAACGATTTCCACCGATACTATTAAAAACAATTCTTACAAGGTAGAAAAATTGTTGCAACTTCTCGGAAATAATCCTGCCAATTCTGTTGACTGGAACATGGTTGAAATTCAGTTGGAAAAACTGCATCCTGGTTTTATGAACCGACTTTTGCTGAAACACCCAAAACTTACTGCCAGGGATAAAAAACTTTGCGCCTGCCTGAAGCTGGGACTTACGAGTAAACAAATTGCCGGGTTAAATAACCTAACACCCCAGAGTGTGGAGGTTACCCGCGTCAGGTTGCGTAAAAAACTTAAAATTACGCACGAAACCCGGATAGTAAATTACCTGGCAGAAATCTGATAAAAAGAAATTGAGGAAAAATATTAAGGTATTTGATATTGTTATTAATTTAATTGTTATAATATTTTAATCTCTATATCTCTTTATATTAGAATTATAAGAATAATTTGTTTTGTTTATAGTTATAAAAATCAGGTTTTTGTTAAGTTTTTAAGAATTGTTTTGTGTTGAAGATACCATATATTTGACTTCACAAAAGCAACTAATATGACTCCAACATCAAAAAATGATTTTTACCGGCCCTTGCACGACGATGAAATAGGTCAACTGGTTTACCAGGGATGTTCTTCCACCGACTGGAACCTTGTAAAAGTATCTCCCGATTTTAGTCCCGATTATGTTGAAAATGTAAAGCTCACCGGGCACATACGGTTAAACAGCTTTCAACATTCAGTGAAACTTGTTGGCGGAATCACTTTCCATACCGGTATTTACAATGCATGGCTTCACAATTGTGAAGTAGGAAGAAATGCATTGATACATAACGTACGCAGTTACATTGCCAACTATAATATTGAAGAAGGGGTTATCATTCATAACGTGACAACCATTGCCGTTGACGGTGAAACAACGTTCGGTAACGGTGTGATGGTTGAAGCGATAAATGAGGGTGGGGGACGGGCCATTCCTGTTTACGACTATTTGTCAACGCATGTGGCTTATATGCTGGCACTTTACCGTCACCGGCCCGGGCTGATTGATGCCTTAAAAGATATGGTGAAAGATTATACCGAAAAGGTAAAAAGTAGTCAGGGAACGATTGGTGCACACACCAAAATTTTAAATTGCAATACAGTTTTGAATGTTAAGATTGGACCTGCCACCACCATCGACGGAACCAAAAAACTACAAAACGGAAGCATTAACAGTACCCGCGAGGCCCCTGTTATTATTGGCGAAGGAGTGATTATGGACGACTTTATTGTTTGCTCCGGTACACGAATTACTGACGCTACGCTTGTTTCAAAAAGTTTTGTAGGGCAGGGGTGTGTTCTTGACAAACATTACTCGGCAGTTAATTCTTTGTTTTTTGCCAATTGCCAGGGATTTCATGGCGAGGCATGTTCTGTTTTTGCGGGGCCTTACACGGTTACGCACCATAAATCAACATTGCTTATTGCCGGAATGTTTTCATTTCTCAATGCAGGCAGCGGTTCCAACCAAAGCAATCACCTGTATAAACTGGGCCCTATTCATCAGGGAATTATGGAACGGGGCGCCAAAACTACCAGCGATTCGTATTTGCTTTGGCCTTCGCACATCGGAGCTTTTTCGCTTGTAATGGGGCGTCATTACAAACATTGCGACACGGCAGATTTTCCGTTTTCGTACCTGATTGAAAGCAATGACGAAAGTATCCTGGTGCCGGGCATCAACCTGAAAAGTATTGGAACGGTGCGCGATTCGCAAAAATGGCCACGACGCGATAACCGGACAGATTCCAACCTGCTCGACCTGATTAATTTTAACCTGCTGAGTCCCTACACCGTTCACCGTATGTTAAATGGCAGAAAAAAACTTATCGATATCCGCAATTCTTCAGGCGAATTTGCCAGCGAATACAGTTACGATAAAATGAAAATTGAAAAACGGGCGCTCGATCGCGGCATTCAATTGTATGAAATGGCCATCTGGAAATTCCTGGGCAATTCATTGATTACCCGCTTACAGGAAAAAGATTATACTTCTGACAACGAAATACAGAGTGCCTTAAAACCGGATACTTTCCTGGGAAAGGGAAACTGGGTCGATTTATCCGGATTGATTTGTCCCTTTGAAGCGTTGGATAATTTACTCAAATCTGTTGAAAATGGCGAAATGACCACGCTCGAAGAGGTGAATGCTGCTTTGGTTGCCCTTCATAAAAATTATTATAACTACGAATGGACCTGGGCGGCTGATGTTCTTAGCGGATTTTATGGGAAGAACATCAGCAAGTTTAATGCTAAGGATGCAATTGCTGTGGTTGAAAAATGGAAGGAAAGTGTACTCGGTATTGACCAACTGTTATATGAAGATGCCAAAAAAGAATTTTCTATGTCTAAAATGACCGGTTTTGGCGTGGACGGGGAGAACGGCGCCCGCGAGTTGGATTTTGCGCAGGTTCGCGGCGAATTCGAAAAAAACGATACGGTAAAAGCTATTCAGATACACATGCAAACCAAGGAGGAACTTGGCAATGAACTCATTCAACGAATGGAACAAACCAAAAATGCAGCGGTTACGGTAAACTAAAACAATATTTTTTCAGATTCCGAAATCTGTTCAGGGAGCCCCGGTATTTGGGAGAGCAACGAACCAAATACTATTGGACGAACTAATCCCGCGCAGCAGAAAAACCCGGAACTTTAAACTTTTAACATTCAACTTATATGTGTGGCATAGTAGGATACATTGGAAATAAAGAGGCATACCCCATTCTGATTGGCGGATTGAAAAAACTTGAATATCGGGGATACGACTCGGCAGGCATTGCATTGCTCAATGGCAGTCTCGAAGTTTTTAAGAAGATGGGCAAAGTGGCCGATCTGGAAAATTTTGTTGCGGCAAAACTAACCGGCGGAAATATTGGCATTGGTCACACGCGCTGGGCAACTCACGGCGAACCCAGTGATGAAAATGCGCATCCGCACCAGTCGATGAACGGCTATTTTTCCATTGTACACAATGGAATTATTGAAAACTACATGCAGTTAAAAACTGATTTGATGGCACACGGATTTCAGTTTTTCAGTGAAACCGATACCGAAGTGCTGGCCAATCTGATAGAGTATTTTTATAATCAAAACACTGAAGTTTCGGCAGAAATGGCCGTTCAACTTGCCCTTTCAAAAGTGGTTGGCGCCTATGGAATTGCTGTTTTATGCCGCGAAGAAAAGGACAAACTGATTGTGGCCCGCAGGGGAAGTCCGCTTGTTGTGGGGCTTGGAAACAGCGAATATTTTGTGGCCAGCGATGCCTCGCCCATTGCGGAGTTTACCAGCCATGTGGTTTACCTGAACGACAACGACATGGCCATTCTCCAGAAAAACAATTTTACCCTGAAAAATATTGAAAACAGTCCGGTTTCGCTTACCATTTCAAACCTCGATATGAAAATTGGGGAAATGGAAAAAGGCGATTTTGAACATTTTATGCTGAAGGAAATTTATGAACAGCCTCAAACCATTGAAGAAACATTTAAAGGTCGTTTAAAACCTGAATATTCCGACATTGTGCTGGGCGGGTTGCTGCATGTTTTTCCCCGGGTGGCAGAAGCTGAGCGGATTGTAATCATTGGTTGCGGAACCTCGTGGCATGCTGCGCTGATTGCCGAATACATGCTCGAAGAGTTTGCACAAATCCCTGTAGAGGTGGAATATGCCTCGGAGTTTCGATACCGTAAACCGGTGTTGGGAAAAAAAGATGTGGTGTTGCTAATCAGCCAGAGCGGCGAAACAGCCGACACGCTGGCTGCATTGAGGCTGGCCCGGGAAAAGGGCGCACTGGTTTTGGGAATTTGTAATGTGGTGGGTTCCACTTTGTCGCGCGAAACCGAGGCTGGCGTTTATACCCATGCAGGCGTTGAAATTGGCGTGGCTTCAACCAAAGCATTTACGGCGCAGGTAACGGTTTTAACCCTTTTTGCCCTCAAACTGGCTAAAACAAAAGGAACCATTTCTTCCGCCGAATACTGCGAACTGGTTAAAGAGCTGGCTGAAATTCCGGAAAAAGGAAGGGCCATTCTTCAAAATAATACGCAGATAAAACAGGTGGCTGAAAAGTATCAGGAGGCCGTGAACGCACTTTACCTGGGACGCGGGTATTTGTTCCCGGTGGCGTTGGAAGGGGCATTAAAACTGAAGGAGATTTCATATATTCATGCTGAAGGTTATGCGGCCGGCGAAATGAAACACGGTCCCATCGCGCTGGTTGACGACAACCTGCCGGTGGTGGTGGTGGCACCCCGCGATGCCTGGTACGAGAAAATTGTAAGCAACATTCAGGAGGTGAAAGCCAGGAAAGGAAATGTGATTGCCATTGTGAGTGAAGGGGATGACGGATTAAAAGAACTGGCAAACGATATTATTGAAATTCCACGGTCGCACCCGGCACTGGCGCCATTGCTTGCAGTAATTCCGCTGCAACTGCTGGCTTACTACATCGCCGTTTTGCGCGGTTGTGATGTTGACCAGCCCCGCAACCTGGCCAAATCGGTTACCGTGGAGTGAACTTTTTGCATCCATTTTCTTATTCACGGATTTTCAAGCTGAAACCGCTGAAGGATGTTGTCTCTTCTCATGAAATACGTTTTAAGGAATCATTCGGTTTTCCTGTTCATCTTTTGTAATCCTTTGGTAAACGAATAAAACCAAACAGTTGTCGATTAGATTTTTATTACCTTTCAAAAAAGATTATTTTTAGCAAAAAATCAGATTTCAAAACAAAACCTTTGAAAAAGAAGTGAATGGGAAAAGGTAAAGTTAAACTGAATAAAGCCCTTTACATTGTTATTGCATCTGCTGTTGCCATTGCCATTTTTTCACTTACCATTGGTCGCGAATTGTACGAAGGCCGCACTCAAAGCCTCACCTCTTTCGGATTGGTTCACTTTTCGGGGTACCTTTTTTTTCTGCTCATGCCGGTGGAAATGGCCTTTGTGTATTACCTTTCTTATTACCGCGAAACGGAATTGATTTGGGTGGCGCTGGTTACAGCCGTTACAGCTCAGTTTATCGATTATATCATCGGGCTGTTTTTCAGTCTGAAATCGTTGACTAAACTAGTGGGCGAAAAACGAATTCTGAAAGCTGAACGATACATTCAGAAATACGGAAACCTCACCATTTTTGTGTTTAACTTTTTCCCGTTATCGTCGCCAGTCATTGCCCTGGCAGCGGGATTATTAAAATACCGGTTTAAAGATTTGGTCATTTTCAGTGTGCTGGGACTGTTTCTGAAATACCTGGTGCTGAGTTTAATTTTTTAGCCGGATGGTGTGTTACGAAAATTGTCCCTGGGGTGTTCTGACGACTTAAAGAACCGTCTTGAGCACTCATAATGGTGTGCCCCGAAAGGATAGCTTTGTCTAGGTACTTCGGTGTGCTTAACGGTCGTCTGCTCGATTGGGTGTAGTTGTTTCTATAAATTTTCTTCAAAGCTTTTATTCTTGACAATCAAATCAGAATTATACTTTTTTTTAAATTGAAGTCTAACATTCTGAATCTGAGGAGAAGCTAAGGGACTCCTACTACTGATTATAAAACATTTTCTTAATTGACATTCGACAGATCCTAGGATTGAAATTGACCTTGTAAGCTGTTCAAAGGCATGTTTAATATCTTCTCCCTTAAGTTCTATAAAATACTCCCTTTTATCAAGCTTTACAAGAAAATCACATCTAACTCCAGAAGTAATTTGACAATTATCTACAAGGATTTTATCTACTTTAAATCTGTTATTATTATTAAAAATAATCTTCCGTTTATTCTCTTCACACTTTATTTTTGAATCTGTTGTGGATAGAGTACATTCCTTTTTAAATTCCATAAAACT
>JAZBNQ010000033.1:0-7618 GCA_036350775.1 Mariniphaga sp. | reverse complement strand
TACACCAGACCATCCGAAAAGTGGCCACCGACATTGAAAATCTGAAATTCAACACAGCAATTTCAGCGCTGATGGTTTTCAACAACCTGGCACTCAAAAAGGGAAAGGTATCCAAACAAACTGCGGAAACGTTTGCCAAAATTCTTTCACCGTTTGCACCTCATTTAGGAGAAGAGTTGTGGTCGATTTACGGGAACGGCAAAACACTTGCTTATGAACCCTGGCCTAAAGTTGACGAAAGCCTTTTGCAGGAGGATAGTTTCGAATATCCGGTTTCGTTTAACGGCAAAATGCGGTTTAAAATTGAACTGCCCGTGGACATGCCTCAACCTGAAATTGAAAAAGCGGTTCTGGCCGACCCCAAAGCCCAAAAGTGGCTGGAAGGCAAAACCGTACGTAAGTTTATTTTTGTGCCGAAAAAAATTATTAATGTGGTGGTTGGATGAAAATAAATATAACTGGAAATAATTTCAAATCATAAAAAATAAGTTGTAACTTTTTTCTTGCAAAGGCGCTAAGCCGCAAAGTTGGTTTCATAAAAATAATTCACATGAAAAATTCGTGGGCTTTCATTTTGGGTATCTCTATTATCATCGCTTTTGGCGTTTGGGGATGGTTTTTCCAGCAATCGAGGCAGGTGCAGCAAACCGTTCGTGTGGTAGGTTACGGCACAGAGGAATTCGAAAGCGATATTGTAAAATGGTCGGTGAGCTTTTCCGAGCGGGTTTCTCTTACAGGAACGCAGGAAGGCTACAAAACAATGGCCCGCAAACTGGAAAATTTTCAAAAATTGTGGGAGCAATCCGGAATTCAGACATCGGAATTTAAAGTTTTCCCTGTGAATGTAAACCGCGAATATGGGCAAGGTGGACACATTGGCTACACCCTGGACCAGCGGATTTACATTGTTTCAAACGACATTGAGAAGGTGGAGCAACTGGCCATTGACCCCAAGCTGTTTGTGGACGGCGGAGTAATTTTCGATAATTCAACCATGGAATTTTACAGCAGCGAAATTGAGGAAATTAAAAAACGACTGCTGGGCAAAGCCACTGAGAATGCTTACGAACGCGCTGCCGAAATCACTTCCACCACCGATTTGAAAGTGGACAAGCTCATTTCTGCCCGGGCCGGTGTTTTCCAGATTACCGAACCTTACTCCACTGAAGTAGCCGGTTATGGAATTCACAACACCAGTTCGGCCCGAAAAAATATTAAAGTGACGGTTTCAGCGGAGTTTACATTGAAGTAAATCAGACTTTTGAGATATCATCAACAATCTCATATTATCTTTAAATTGTTGGTTCTTTTTCCCAAACCTGAGAACTATTCTCCCTGGAATATGTTACTTTCATCCCAACAGAAATGGAAGAAAAAAAGGAATATCGAAATGGAAACCAGCAACTACAATTTTACCCCGCTAACCGGCTACGAAAATTTTGAAGCCACCACGCAAATCATTATTGCCGAACTATTACGCCGCAAACTGCCTTTCGAAATTATTGATGCCAGCAATAACCTGATGACGGTAACACACAACAACAAAGAATACATTATTCATGAAGGAACCATTTCGGATGCCAACAGTCTGATTGCCTTTTGGATATCAAACGACAAGTGGATGACGCGGCAATTCCTGCAACGTAAAGGAATCAGCCATGCAAAAGGGATTCTGCTGGAACAGGGATACACTGCCGGTCTTCTGGATTCAGTTCAGTTACCTGCTGTTGTAAAACCTGTAAACACCGACCACGGAATTGCTGTAAGCACCAACATACAAAACCGGCAGGGACTCATCTCAGCCATTGAAAATGCATTTAATTATGCCCGAAAAGTTATTGTGGAAGAATTCGTTCCCGGACGGGAATACCGGTTTCTGGTAATTGACTTTGTTGTGCGTGCCATTGCTTTTCGCGAACCGGCCAATGTTACCGGCGACGGAAAATCAACCATTCAGCAGCTCATCGACAAAAAAAATATAGGGCGCGGAAACGATTACCGGCATCCGCTTTTAAAAATAATAATTGATGAAGAAGTAAAAAGGCATCTGAATGCTTTATCGTTTTCCCCACAATCTGTTTTAAAAAAAGGCGAAAAAGTATATTTACGCAAAAATTCAAATTTGAGTACCGGAGGAGACAGCATCGATGTAACGGATGAAATGCCTGATTTTTACAAAGAAATGGCCATTAAGGCGGCACAGGCAGCCGGATTGAAAATTGCGGGAATTGATATCATCATAAAAGACCCGGAAGCTGCACCATCGCCCGAAAATTATATTGTGGTTGAACTGAATGCTCCGGCCATGCTGTCAATGCACAATTTTCCGTACCGCGGGAAAAACCGCCACGTGGAAAAATATGTGCTGGATGCTATTCTGAATTCAAAATAACCCGATACAAATTTTCTGCAAATAAAATAACGAATGACAGCAACAGAAAAGAATACTGAAATTCAAAACAAATCGCAACTGATTGAATACTTTGAGCAGGGAAACAAACCGCCCGAAAAGTGGGGGATTGGCACCGAGCATGAAAAATTTATGTTTCGGAAAAATAACTTCAAAAGGTTGGTTTACGGACCCGGCCGAGGAATAAACACCATTTTAACGGAGATGCAAAAACTTGGCTGGCAGCCTGTTTTAGAAGCAGGAAAAACCATTGGTCTTCAAAAAAACGGCGCCTCCATAACGCTGGAGCCCGGCGGGCAATTTGAACTTTCGGGTGAAAACTTTAAAACGGTTCATGAAACATTTCATGAGACCCGGAAACATTTTGAGGAGCTGAACACCATTTGCAGTGAATACGGTTTTTTTAGCCTTCCGATGGGTGTTGACCCGCTGACCCGCCTTAACGATGTACCCTGGATGCCAAAAGAACGCTACCGCTATATGAAAAAACACATGCCCACAAAAGGAGAACTAGGGCTTGAAATGATGACAAATACGGCATCTATTCAGGTTAATCTGGACTATGCCAGCGAAACCGATATGGTAAAAAAAATAAGGGTGGCCCAGGCTTTGCAACCGGTTGCCACCGCCATTTTTGCCAACTCCCCTTTTTCGGGCGGAAAGGCAAACGGTTTTTTAAGTTACCGGGCCCACATCTGGGACCATACCGACCCTGACCGTTGCGGATTTTTGCCCTTTATTTTTGACAAAGGTTTTGGGTTTGAAAGATGGGTGGACTACCTGCTGGACGTACCGATGTATTTTATTTACCGCAGCGGATATTACCTCCCGGCAAATAAACTCACTTTCAGGGAATTTCTTAAGGAAAAAAATGCAGAAAAACCAACCATGGAGGATTGGAACACTCATGTTTCAACGGTCTTCCCCGATGTGCGGTTAAAGCAATTTATTGAAATGCGGGGAGCTGATGCCGGTTGTGTATCTCATATTGCAGCGCTCTCAGCCTTGTGGGTTGGTTTATTATATGACGACCAAAGTTTGGAAGAGGCCTTTGAACTCATTGCCGGTTGGGATGTTGAAACCATACAGGAACTGCGTGCACAAGTGCCAAAAAAAGGGTTAAACGCAGTGGCCGGCAAGTTGCACGCCAAAACGATTTCGAAACAAATGTACCGTATGGCTTTTGAAGGATTGACCAGACGTGCTGAATTTCTGGGCATTGAAAATGAAGGCCGTTTTTTGGAACCCGTCGGTGAAATTACTGAAACCGGATTTACACAAGCTGAAAAACTTCTTCAGGAATACCAGGGTAGTTTTAGGGAAAATTTGCCCGCACTGGTTTACAAATTGCAAAAGGAATATTTGGAAAATTGTCCGAAATAATAAAACTTAAACAGCACACCGAAATATGTTTTCGAAACTGAAATTCTTACTGAAATACATGCATCGGTACCGTTGGTGGTACACCGGAGGTATTGTTTTTCTGATACTTACGGTGTGGGTTTCGGTAACTATTCCCGGGTTCATACAAAAAACCATTGACCTGATTACATTGGGCCGTGAAGGGAATGTGGCCGAATTTCAAAAAAATGTTCTGATTATTGTGGGGTTGGCCTTGGGTTTAATTTTAATCCGGACCCTTTCTCGGGTGCTGATTTTTTTTCCGGCACGGCTGATTGAGCGGCAACTAAAAGGAGAGATGTTCAAAAAGCTTTCTTCCTTCGGTAAAGATTATTACGATTTAAATTCGACAGGAAATATTATTTCGCGCGTTAATAATGACATTAACGGAGTGCGAATGATTGTAGGATTTGGATTTCTGCAAATCGGAAATATTTTATTGTCGTTGTCGCTCACGCCTTATAAAATGTGGAAACTCTCGCCCATGCTTACTTTGTATTGCATTGTTCCCATGGTTATTGTATTTGTAATAGTGCGTTTTGGAATGGTGGTGATGGTAAAAAACACACGATTGAGAATGAATACTATGCAAAAACTTTCGGGAAAAATTATATCCTTTCTTTCGGGTAACAGTGTAATAAAAAGCTACAATATTTTTGACCATGCCGAGAATCAGGTTCAAAAAGAGAACCTTTCGCATTACCATTCAACCCTGAAAATTGCATGGGTCCGGTCTTTTGTTTTGCCCTTACTTGCCAACCTGGGGCAGATTTTAAAAATTGTGGTACTTTTTGTAGGCGGAATGTATGTAATCGACGGTAAATTTACCATTGGCGAGCTTACTGAATATATCGCCTATGCTGCCCTTTTAAGTCAGCCAATTATGGGACTGGGTTGGGTGCTCACCGTTTTTCAGGAGGGTTTTGTGGGCATAAGCAGCATTCAAACTATAATGAACAGAAAAGGTGCCGATGACGATAAAATACCGCTGCCTGAAAAGGAAAATGAAAAACTTTTTAAAGATGGCATCGAAATAAAAAACCTGAACTTTACCTACCATAACGGAGACAAACCGGTTTTACAGGACATTTCTTTTTCAATTAGTCCGGGGCAGGTTGTGGGTATTACCGGGAAAGTGGGCTCCGGAAAAACCACCCTTGTAAACTGTCTGAATGGCTGGCTTCGACCTGAACAAGGACAGGTTTTCTTTGGCAAAAAAGATGCAGCCAACCTGAAAAGTGAAGACATAAGGAAAGTTGTAAAAACGGTAAGCCAGGAAGTTTTTCTCTTTTCTGATACCATTGAGAATAATGTTGCTTTCGGTTCGGAAAATTCAATCCAAAAAGATCGTTTTGAAGATGTGATTTACAAAAGTGCCTTTGCCGATGAATTACAGCGTTTTCCAATACACGAAAAAACAATGGTTGGCGAAAAAGGCATCATGCTCTCAGGTGGGCAAAAACAGCGGATTAGTTTGGCCAGAGCACTTTATTCGCCAGGAGAGTTGCTGATTCTTGACGATGTTTTTTCAGCCGTTGACACCGAAACCGAACGCTTCCTGATAAAACAGATTTTCGACAACCATGCTGTAAAAAGTGTAGTTGTTATTTCGAACCGAATTAGTGTGCTGGAAAAAACTGACTTTACCATTGTACTCGAAGACGGGCGGATGGCAGCAAAGGGCAGCCACAAAGAGCTGCTCAGGCAATCTGTGTTTTACCGCGATATTCTGAAACTGCAGCAGGACAATTATCAAAAAGATAAGTAGTGTAAATGAAAGGAATCAAAAAAATAAAGGAACACCAGGACTGGCAGTTGCTCAGGAAATATGCCGGTTATTTTAAACCGCACAAAAAATGGTTTTTTCTGAGCCTTGCTTCCATTCCGATTACCACTGCGGCTGGTATTCTTTTCCTTTGGCTAATTGAAAACATTGTAGATAAATACATTGTCCCAGGCAATACGGATGGGCTAATGCGGCAGATTGTTTTCCTGGCGCTGGCATTACTTCTCAACATTCTGTTCGACGGGTTTTACAGCTATTCCTTTTCCAAAGCGGGCAACCTTGCTATTTTAGACCTTCGGAAACAGTTGTTTGGTAAATCATTGCGGTTTCCTTTAAGTTATTTCGATAAAAAGCCCATTGGCGTAACCTTATCGCGCCTGACCAGCGATATGGAATCAGTTTCGGAATCGTTTGCCGCCGGAATTCTCGGGTTACTGGCTGACAGCATAAAAACCCTGGCGCTTGTGGGTTATCTGTTTTACCTGAACTGGCGGTTAACACTGGTTTTGCTGTTGGTTGTTCCACTCATTATTCTGGTTATTAGCTACCTTCGAAAAAAAATCAGGAAAGCGTACAATATTTCGCGTACCAGTTTGGCCAAATCGGCCGCCTACCTTCAAGAATCGCTGAACGGAATGAAAACGGTACAGTTATATTCCGCAGAAGAAAAAGTTTTTAACAGGTACGACAGTTTGAATAAAGAATTTTCAGACGCACAAAACAATTCGAACATTTACGATTCATTTCTCTATTCCATTGTGGAAGGAATTACCTCAGTTGCTACTGCGTTGGTCATCTGGTACGGAGCAATTCAGATTTGGGATTACGGATACACTATGGGTGTGCTGATAGTTTTTGTTACTACACTGGAGCGGTTATTTGTACCAGTGAAACAGTTTGCCCAGCAAATTTCAACCATTCAGCGGGCATTGTCAGCACTTGAACATATTAGTGAATTATTCAACCAGAAAGTGGAAGACACAACCGCCAAACAGGAAGATTCCTCACCAGAACCCATTGCGCTTCAGGAAATCGAGTTTAAGAACGTCTATTTCAGCTATTCTGAGGATGGTCCCGATGTGCTAAAAAATATATCCTTCAAACTCAGGAAAGGAGATCGTTTGGCATTAGTGGGGACAACGGGCTCCGGCAAATCGACTATCATCAGGTTGCTGGCAAAAACCTACACCGGGTATCGCGGATCCATAAAAATAAACGGGACGGAACTCTCAGAACTACCCATTGCGCAAATCAGAGAAACCATTTCGGTTATGCACCAGGATATTTACATGTTCAACGATACAATGGAATTCAATATTTCACTCGGGCGAAAATCAGTTTCCAAAACCGATGTGGAGCAGGCCGCATCGTTTGTTTATGCCAGTCGTTTTATCGATCAATTGCCCGGTGGATACCGGTTTATGGTTCAGGATAACGGCGATAATCTTTCGAAAGGACAGGCCCAGTTGATTTCCTTTGCCCGGGCAATTGCCGGAAACAGTGAGTTGATAATTCTCGATGAAGCAACCAGCGCGGTTGATTCCATAACCGAGCAATACATTCAACAAGCCATAGCAAATATTTTTTCACTAAAAACCGTAATTGCTGTGGCTCACCGGCTCAGCACCATAAAAAACTCCGATATGATTCTGGTATTGGAAGACGGACAGATTATTGAGCGCGGCACCCACACCGAACTGCTGGAACACGGCGGGAAATATGCCCGGTTGTTGCATCAAATTGAGGAAGAACGCAAACAGGATTAAAAAGGAGCAAAGGTTAGCTTCAGGCGAAATAATTCGTAAAAAATTCATTAAAAAAATTTACACTGGTAAACTCCTTTGTTATAAAACTGTTTTCTTAACTATAAACAAAAGGAGAATGAAATCGACTCAGCTTAATTCCATTGATGAGGTTATTGCAATATTGGACAATATCATTATCGAAACAGAGAAAAATAACAATCCGTTGGGCTACTTTGCCGTGCTTTACCGGAAAGTCACGGTTAAAGTAAAAGAAGG
>JAZBNQ010000032.1:0-6177 GCA_036350775.1 Mariniphaga sp. | reverse complement strand
GAAAAACGCAGTTTCCCGTTTTTTTGCCACACCAGTTGGCCCACCATCCCATTGCCGAGCGGCATGGCTTCGTCCCAGGTGGTAGCAAGTTCAGAAAAAACCAGGTTGTTTATTTCACCGGGGCCTTTTGAGGTTTCCTGTTTGGTCTGACAAGAAAACAACACAAAAACGATTATTAATTGCAAGCCATTTTTCATTGTATTTTGATTTTAATGATTTCATTTACTAAAACTCAATCCGCTTATATTTAACTATATGCACTTTTAAACGACGCCAAACATGCTTTTCCATTATTTTGTCTCCGGAGAAAAACTTCGTGGTTTTTATCCAGTATTGGATTTTCATTATATTTTTTAAAAGGTCCTTCGAATCAGAAAAAGCAACTCCCATTTTATTATGCATCGCTCCGCTGTCCCCATCAGTATATTTTTGGCCATTGTAATATAACCGGAATTTTCCATCATTTTGCAGAACGACAGCATCGTCCAAACGATAACTATCAACTAAATCATGATTTTCACTGACAGTTAAATTGGGATTTTCGATGAATCCTATATACGAGCCGAGTGAATTATCAGCTTTTTCAACTCCAATACCCGTGTAATCATTTACTAAATTATTTTCGCATTCACCTTCATTATTTGAAAGTGTTGGCTGAAATGCAGTGTAGTATAAATAAAATGTGGCATTTTCCTCTAAAATGTTTGGAGTAAAAACAGCCCGACTGCCCCAATCCCCTTTCTTCCTGGTACGGAACACTTCGTCAACTTCTTTAAATGAATAACCTTCATCTTCCAAAACAGCGGCCCAAATGGTTCCCCAATATTTTGGAGCCCGCCCGTAAACTTTTGTGCAATAAACGTAATAATTGTCATCCTCTTTAATAACATCGTCCGCATCGCGACTCATCACACCTTCTTCGAAACTTATTCCGGATGCTTCATCGAATTTAAATTCTGTATTTGATAATTTCTCCTTTATTGAATTAATTTCCTGACCTGGTGAATTGAATGAACACAACAGACCAAAACCAACTATAATAAATGCAACAAACATTTTCATATGTTTAAAATTGTTTTGTTTATTATGGTAACACATGGAATTCGCATGATTTTAATCATTTTCTGTTGGAGTGAATAATTCTCATACTCATTTTATACTATTAAAATTTTATTCAACATATTTTTTAGTTTTTTAAAAATTGAAGCCACATTTGTTCACCGTAATCATTCACTTTTTTTACTTTTTTCAAAAAAGTTCAGAATATCTTCCCTTCTTGAACCGGGAGTAACTTCTAAGCGGACAATCTCTCCCTCTTTCAGGCTGCATTCAACCGTGGTATTCCCCGGAGCATACAATTTGAAATTCACATCCCACTCTTTGGGCCAGGCAGGAAAAAGATAAATTTCGTTTCCTTCATATTGCAACAACATACGTTGCAGGGCTGTCATGGCCACTGAACCATGGCATTGGTCGGGAGTCCAGTCATAATTGGGACCCCACATGGTCGGGAAACGATAAACAGTGGTTCCTGCATTAAAATATTCAGCCATCAACGTTGCGGCCTCTTCAGTTAATCCCAGGTATGCTGCTTTTATGGAATGTTGCTGCCAGCCACGATTTTCTCTTGATTCGCGTGCGTTAAATGTTCTTATAGCCAATTCGAGGTTGTCTTTGCCCACACTAAATCTGCGATATGGGAAAATGGCATATAACTCAGGATTCTCGATATTTTGCTTTCCGCTATACTCATGCGCCGGTGCCAGTAATTTTTCCCCGTCCACTTCACGTAATGGAATTTCAGGCAATTCAGAAATTAACCTGATGTATTGTTTTCGTTGTTTATCACTAATGGCAGTTTCCGGCAACTTTAATAATTCAAAACAAACTTTATGTATCCCGACGATATCCGGCAATGGATTTACTGCAGTTTTATACGTTTCCAGCGCCATTGCCGGATCAAACAAAATTTTACCTTTCTCGTCTCTGCCCCAGTGTTGATCAAAAAAGGTCATAACTTCTTTTGCCACCGGAAGGATAAACTCTTTCAGTGTTTTTTCATCTTTGGTAAATGCGTAATAGTCCAGTCCCATTAGTGAAAACTCAAGTCCACTCTGCCAGTAGTAACGTATGTATGTATTTACTGTTTTTCCGGGTGGCATGTCGGTGGGCCGGTCGAATCCATAGTTTGCCTCTGCATATGTTCCCCAGTGCCGCATGGTCTCGATATAAAAAGCTCCTTCGTGCTGATAGTAGGTTTTTGTGGCAAATTTCCTGATACCCAGCACATCGCTGTACATTTTAAACAGTGGTTGCATTAAATCGAAGTCCCCGGCTTCCAGCATCGACCAATAGGGCAGCCTGGTATTTTGCCACCAGTATGGCCCTCCCCACTGACGGTAATCGGCATCAAAACCTGCAAATCTGTTGACCAGGTTTTTGGTATCTACCGTAAAAATGGAGCCGTTGAATTTTATGGGAAAATTTCCCCTGCCCGCGCAGGCATTTATGTACCGTTGCAAATTGTAATTCCTGGAAACATTGGCAACTTTTTCTTTTTCTTCCTCGTTTCGGGTGCTAACAAAAATATGGCTCCTGTCCCAAAACGAACGCCACCAGTCTGTATGGGCTTTCAACCTTTTTTCGCGGGATTCGGAGGTGACTTTCCGAAAAATCCGGCCAATCTCTTTTTCCCAATTATCCAAACTTTCGGTTTGAGCCGTTAATGCAAAAACCGATGCGGAAAAATTATGTATTGCTTCTTTTGATTCTAATTTAGTTGGAGATGTTTTGTGCAACTGCCCGGAATGGATGAGAGCCCCGAAGGTATTATGCAGCAATGGGTCTTTGCCCTTTTCAATATATCCTTCCAAACCTTGCATTTTCAGATTTTCCTTCCATATCGAGCGTTCATTTCTGTGCGCCCATACCACGTTTTCCTTGTCATTGTCTAGAATGGTATCTTTTTCAACCATAATTGATTTTAATCCATAGGCCGAATGGATTTCAACATTGTCTGCAATTTTTCTTTGTTCCAGCCTCCATGGTTCTGTGGTTACAGATGCTCTTATTTTTTGCTTACTGTTTATATCCAACTCTACAACCGGATGATTGGCATCCACCCAAATATTTAGAGATACCTGTTCTTCAGGTTTCCCGGCCAGTATCTGTATTACACCGTCCTTTAAAATCAATTCCTGCAGAAAAGGCTCACCTGTTTTGAACGGGTTTGGCGAAAGGGATAATCTTATCTTCCCGATTTTCAGCAACCGCGCATTTTCGCTCCAGGCATCGGTTTTTGAAAGATAGAATAGCAAATCTCCGTTTTCTTCCACCCAGAGATTAATTCCGATATCGCCATTACCCGCAGGCATGGAGCCTAACGAATTTTTTGAAGGAGAATCCCAAATCACATTACAATCATCGAGGGTAGCGATTGAATGTTGTCCGGGTTCTTTATAGGCATGGGCAAAACCCAAATGAGATATAAAAACTGCAACAAGAATCAAATAACGTAGCATAATTATATTAATCCAATTTTAATATTCATTGAAAATTTAATCTGTCTAAAGCATATTTAGCCTCCTCTTCCAAATCTGTTTTTTGCTTCAGTTTTTCATAAATTTCTTTGTACGATTCATCCGCCATCCAGGAAAACTCCTTCAAAAGAATCTTTTTGCAGTCATCAGTTGTTTTTTTCGATTTGAGTAACTCAAGAATAATGGAGTGGTATTCATTTATTTTTTCAGGGTCGTTCAGGTTTTCCCTCATCAACGTTTGAAAGATATTGAAGCTTTCATTCGACTGGCCGGTTTCATATTTCTGCATTTTGTTAACAAAAAGTGCGATGTCAGTATGGATATCTTCAAAAAACGGCCATTGCAGGCTGGTGTTTTCTGTGGGGAAACTGACCGGTACTTTCTGGGTTACTTTCCCGGTAGCAGCCCATTCGGCCCCACGTTGAAAGGTAGTAACAAATCCTGCACACTCCATTGCAGGGGCAAACAAACCATCTCCTGCATGTCCGAGAACGGTGTGGAAAATGCGCCCTTCCCCATATGTAATGGTCAATAAAACAGGTTCATTTCTTCCTGTACCATTATATTTTTCTGCAGCATGAGAATATGCCAAAATTTCAAGGTTTTGGGCAGGACCGCGTAATTCCGAGTAGAGCTCATCCCGGGTATGAAGCCAGATTTCGGGCAAGCCTTTCAAAATGGGATGGTCCGGATTGAATGCATAAACTTTAAATTCATGTTGCGCCCCGTGCGAACCACCCCTGCCTGGTGAATCATCGCGCACTACTTTCCCATTTTCGATGTAAACATAAGGCCCTGATTCTTCATTTCTGTTTCCCCAGCCACCCAGGCCAATAATTTCGTTGTACTCCTGCCATTCTGGAAAAGCATTGTCTGCAGCATGATAAACTACAACCCCACCACCATTTTTCACGAAAGAAACGAAGTTGTTTTTTGTTTTTTCGGGCCATTCATCTCCGTTGTAATCAAGCACAACAACATCATAAGGAGAAAAATCGACTATAAAACCCGACATGTCTTCCCCTTTTTCCGGAGAGATTTCAACATCTAAGTCAAATATTCCCGGTTTTTCCAGAATTTCTTTCAGGAAAATGCTGCTTCGCTTCCAGTTGTGGTTATTCTGCCCGGTTAAAATAAGGGCTTTTAAATCAGGTTTTTGCGAACAGGAAAAGTGAATCACAAGAGAGGTACAAATGAATATGAGTGCAACTATTCGATTGATGTATTTCATTTTTATTGTTTTTTGTAGAACATGGTATTTATTGATTTTAATTTTTTTAAACCGGTTTTACCGGTTGTTATAAAATTTTTTCCGCTGTTTTCCCTGTTATTCCGGAAATTTCCAGGGGTGCCGGTAAGGGCGTTTCAGTAAACGGGTTGCGTAGATATTGTTATCAGCAAAACGTTCGGTTTCCGGATCCCATTTGAGTTCCTGTCCAGTTATCATGGCAATTTCGCCGAGTAATCCCACACTAATGGAACGATGCCCCACCTCAACGGGCGTAATTGTTTTTTTCCGCGACTTTACACAATCCATAAAATTTCGCTGATGATTGTCACTTTTATAGATTAAAATTTCATTTGAACCCAACCTTTCTTTCAGGATATTTTCGTCTGATGCACTTAGACCTCCCCTGTGCACATGAATCCATCCATCTGAGCCTTTCCAAAAGGTTCCCATTCCGTGCCTGAGTTTCGACTGGTTAGCTACGCGCATTTCCAATCCTTCTGCATATTTGCAATTAAAATCGTATTCAGCAAAAACATTGTAAATCCCTTCATTATTGGGACGGCCTTCCCCTTTTACGGAAACCGGGCCTGAATTATCAAATCCAAGCCCCCAATGAGCGATATCAATATGATGCCCGGCCCAGTCGGTGAGTTGCCCTCCGGAATAATCCTTAATCCATCGCCAGTGGCCATGCAGGACTCCTCTAAACGGAACTTTGGGAGCCGGTCCCAGCCACATATCCCAATCTACACCCTTCGGAATTTGCATTTCAGGAGGATTGCCAATGTAATGGCCGCCATCTGGCAAACCTACTTCTACGTAATCAACTTTTCCAATTCTTCCATTCCGAACCAATTCAGCCGCCTGTCGGAAATGGGATACAGAGCGCTGCCAGCTTCCCATTTGCCAAACAATGTTATTCGTGTGGGCGGCTTCAACAATAGCTCTTCCTTCGGCAATTGAACGCGCCAGAGGTTTCTCTCCGTAAATGTCGATTCCTTTATCGGCAAAGGCTATTGAAATTAGTGCATGCCAGTGATCGGGCAGAGCAAGAATGGCTGTGTCAATCACTTCTTTTTCAAGTAATTCGCGAAAATCCTTGTACGCCCGGCAGTCATTATTTCCATACTTTTCGTCAACCATTTTTTTGGCTGCGGCTGCCTGGTCGTCATCTACATCGCAAACTGCAATGGCCTGAACATCGTTGAATTTCAAAAATTCATTCAGGTTGGCACGCCCCATTCCTCCGCAGCCAACCAATGCCATGGTTATTTTATCACCCGGGGCAATAATTCCATCTTTCGCTAATGCTGAAGCTTTAACAATAGTTGGGAAGAGGCTAGCTCCCAGAATTGTTGTTCCTGCTTCTTTTAAAAATTTTCTTCGGTCTGATCGCATTGAATTCAT
>JAZBNQ010000031.1:0-5069 GCA_036350775.1 Mariniphaga sp. | reverse complement strand
TCATGTATTTAACAATTTCTAAGTCGTATCCTTTTTCTTCGAGGTATTTTAACCCGGCGCGGCTTTTGGCGCAGCGTGGATTATGATAAATTTTCATAATGATATGATGTTTATGTTTAATGTAATTATAATAATCTTCCTGGGCGCGGTAGGTTGCCTCCAAATTTTGTTTGTTGTAGGTGTTTTGCAACTCCGGGTCAAGAATACGGGCTTTGGTGTTGTCGCGCAACTGGATTTTCAGCATCTCCTTCAACTCTTCCCGAATTCCTTCATCGTAAATCGGACAAGCCACTTCTGTGCGCCGGTTAAGGTTGCGTGGCATCCAGTCGGCCGACGAAATGTACATTTTTTCGTTGCCACCGTTCCCAAACAAAAAGATGCGCGAATGCTCCAGGTATTTGTCCACAATGCTAACAGCGGTTATGTTTTCCCTGAGTTTTTTCTTGTCGAGCTGCAACCCGAAAATTCCCCGCACAATGAGTTCAATTTTTACACCGGCTTTGGCTGCGCGATACAATTTTTTCATCATTCCCGGGTCAATCAGGCTGTTCATTTTCAATATCATCCATGCATTTTCCCCGGCTTTGGCCAGTTCAATTTCGCGGTCGATGTGTTCTGAAAAAACATCGCGCATAAAAAACGGGCTAACCACCAGATGTTTGTAGTTGTAGTGACGGTAATTCTGTTTAAAAAACCCAAATACTTTTTCCACTTCGTCGGCCAAACGCGGGTCGGCAGTTAACAGTCCGTCATCGGCATAAACCTTTGCCGTTCCTTCGTGAAAATTCCCCGTTCCGATGTAGGCATAGTTTCTGAATCCATCTTCCTCCTGACGTTTCACCCAGGCCAGTTTGCTGTGCACTTTCATTCCAGGAACGCCGTTAATAACATCGGCGCCTTCTTCCTGTAGTTTATTCGACCACATAATGTTGGCCTCCTCATCGAATCGGGCCTGCAATTCAATAACCACGGTTACTTTTTTTCCGTTTCGCACTGCGTTCAGCAACGCATTAACCACTCTTGATGCCGGCGCCACACGGTAAATGGTAATGCCAATCTCCTTCACCTGCGGGTCGATGGCTGCCTCGCGCAGAAAATCTATAAAATGATTGAACGTTTGGTAAGGATAATGCAACATCACATCCTTTTTGCGCAAAACCCGCAAAATACTGGTGTGCATGGGCAAATCCTTGTGGGTAAAAGGGGGAAGTTTAGTATAATAGTGCCGCTTTTTCCCTATTTCCGGGAAATTCATAAAATCTTTGTGGTTGTGGTAACGTCCGCCCGGAACTGCATTTTCTTCGTTGTCGAGCTTCATTTTTTTCAGAATAAAGTCGAGCATATCCTGCGGAATTTCGCGGTCAAAAATCAGCCGCACCGGTTTGCCCTTTTTTCGTTTTTTCAGGCTGCTGGCCATTTTTTCGATGAAGCTTTTGGAAATATCGTCGTCGATGTCCAGCTCGGCATCGCGTGTAATCTTTATGGTATATGCTTCGTACATATCGTAGTCGAAGTAGAAGAACAGGTCATCAAAGCAGTAGCGGATTACGTCATCGAGAAACATTACGTATGTTTTTTTGCGATCTTTGGGCAACACCAGAAACCGCGGAACCGACCTTCCCGGAATGCGAATCAGCGAATAGGCAAAATCCGAAGGATCTGATTTTTTCATCAGTTTCACTGCCAGGTAAACCGATCGGTCGCGCAAATAGGGAAACTTGTTTTTTTTGCTAAGCATAATGGGAACCAGGTTGGGCAGCACTTTTTCGTAAAAATATTTCTTCACGAAAATTCCCTGCTTGTGGTTCAGCACTTTCTCATTTACAATGAAAATGTTGTTTTTGTTGAGCTCGTCCAGAATATTTTGAAAAATATGCTGAACTTTATCCTGTTGTTCGGAAACAATATCCTGAATTTTTTCATGCAGTTCTGGTGGAGTAAGGTTACCCAGCAGATTTTCCTCATCTTTTCCAATATCTACCATCCGGCGCACAGTGGCTACGCGAACACGAAAAAACTCATCGAGGTTATTTGAAAAAATCCCGATAAAACGAATTCGCTCAAACAACGGAGTGTTGGGGTCTTCAGCTTCCTGCAACACCCGTTCGTTAAACGAAAGCCAACTGATTTCCCTGTTTATGAAGTTTTCATTCGAATACATACAAGCCCACTTTTAAAGAAGCAAAAGTTTCGAATTTTTGCTTTTGTGATTACTCTTTAAAAATAGGAAAAGAAAGCTGACCGGCAAATATTTTCGACAATTACTGACCGCCAAATTCCATCAGATAGGCTTTTATCAGTCCGTCAAGGTCACCGTCGAGTACTGCATCCACATTACCTGTTTCGAAACTCGTGCGCAGGTCTTTCACCATTTTATAGGGTTGCAGCACATAGGAACGAATTTGAGAACCCCATTCAATTTTCTTTTTCTGCGACTCAATTTCCATGGTTTTTTCACGCCGTTTGCGTAATTCCATTTCGTATAGCTGCGATTTTAACAGTCGAAGCGCATTTTCTTTGTTCCCGCCCTGCGAGCGGCTTTCAGTATTTTCAATTACAATTCCTGTAGGCTCGTGGTGCAGCCTGACCCCTGTTTCCACCTTGTTCACATTTTGTCCGCCGGCGCCGCCGCTCCTAAAGGTATCCCAGGTAATATCGGCTGGATTAATTTCAATTTCGATAGTATCATCCACCAGTGGTGCCACATAAACCGATGTAAAGGATGTCATTCGTTTGTTTTGGGCATTGAATGGCGAAAGACGCACGAGCCGGTGTACACCATTTTCGCTTTTCAGGTAACCGTATGCAAAATCGCCTTCCACCTCTACAGTGCAACTTTTTATACCCACTTCGTCGCCGGGTTGCATGTCGGCCACTTTTATTTTGTAGCCTTTGCCTTCGCACCAGCGGGTGTACATACGGAAAAGCATTTCGGCCCAGTCGTTGCTTTCGGTGCCGCCGGCCCCGGCATTTATTTTCAGCACTGCGCCCAAATGATCTTCCTCACTGCGGAGCATGTTTTTAGTTTCCAGTTTTTCAATTAAATCGAGCGCATCGAAATAAGCTTTGTCCACCTCTTCTTCAGTGGCTTCATCGGCCTCGAAAAATTCGTACAACACACCAAAATCCTCTACAGCCTGGTTTACTTTTTCAAATCCGGTGGTCCATTCTTTTACGGACTTAATGGCTTTCATCTGTTTTTCAGCTTTTTGAGGATTGGACCAAAAATCGGGATCCTGTGTTTTGAGTTCCTCTTCTTTTAACTGCAGCAACTTTGCATCGTAGTCAAAGATGCCTCCTCAGCGCATCCCGGCGCTCCAGGAGATCTTTTACCTGGTCTTTTAAAATCATTTTCTTTATATTCTTTTTTGTGGTTTGCAAAGGTAAACAATATAAAATAAATCACTCTATCACCTCATTCAAATACCGGTGAATTATTTCCGGTTCGAAGCCGCGGTTCTGGGCAAACCGGATGAGCTGCCCCATTTTTTCAAATTTGTTTTTCTTTTTCACTTTGCGGGCTCTTTCTTTTAATGTTTTGATGAGAACCTCCCGGTATTTTTCGCTGTCAATTTCATCCAGCCCGTTTTGAATTAATGTGTCTGGAAGTCCTTTCATTTTCAGGTAGTGGCGAATCTTCACCTTTCCCCATTTGTTAAATTTGAATTTGTCGGAAACATACGAACGGATGTAGCGTTCATCGTCGATAAATTTTTCGGCTTTCAGTTTTTCAATAATTTCGTCAGCTTCTTCATTGCTCAGTCCGGCAGCCGTAATTTTTTTATGAATGTCGGTAGAACACTGCTCGGAGCGGCTGCAAAGGGCGGCCATTCTGGCAAATATTTCCTGCGCGGTTTTTTCTTCGGTATCCATGATATAAGGATTGAATGTTAAATGGAAATAAAGTTAAGGAAAAAGAGGCTTAAAAAAAATAAATTGTCGCAGGTTACAAATCATCGTAAAATGTTTTTTCTTCTTTCACCCCTGTAAAAAACTCCTCCAATTCAGTCAATGTTGTTTCAGTTCTGGGAACATCTTTTACAATTTCCCCTTTTTCAAGAATAACAATCCGGGTGCATACGTCGGCTACATGGTCTAAGTCGTGGCTGGAAATAAGCAGTGTTTTATCGCCACCTGCCGCGTATTCCTTAATCAGCTCGCGCAGTTTGTATTGCGATGTGGGATCGAGATTGGCAAAGGGTTCGTCAAGAATAACCACACCGGGCTTTCCCATAAAAGCGCCGGCCACACCTACTTTTTTCTGATTTCCTTTGGAAAGGTCGCGAATGAACTTCTTTTTCCCCAGAATTTCATCGTGAAAAAATCCAACGAATCCGGCGAGAAAAAGGTCGATGTCGTTTTGGTTCATGTTCCGAAGTTCGCCCAAAAAGCCAAAATATTCATCGGGTGTGAGATAGCCAATGGTAAAACTTTCATCGATGTATGCTCCGGTAAAACTTTTCCACTCTTCTGAACGGGCTACTTCAATTTCGTTGCTGATTACCTTTCCTTTAGAGGCGCGAATCAAATCGAGAATGAGTGAAAACAGGGTAGTTTTTCCAGCGCCGTTGTTGCCCACAAGCCCAAAAACTTCGCCACGGCTTATTTTCAATTCCGGAATATTTAACACTGTTACGCCGTTGTAGGCTTTTTGCAAATTGGTAATATCAATCATCATTTTTTATTTAAGAGTTTTTGTAGGCGGTTAACATGCTGTGTTTTCGTTTTATATATTGTTTGGTAAAGTAGTCAATCAGTCGTGGGTGCAAGATAATGCCAACCAAACCAAGTCCTCCGAGAATGAAATAGGCAGCAATTTTCCCAAAAGCGAGAACCATTATTCCGTAAACAGCCATAGGGCCAAATAAAATCGGAAATGCCATAAGCCATTGAGTAGCGCCCATTCCCTGGTAATTAAACATGGCGCGCGTGTCGAGATCAATGGATTTCCTGCTGTTCAGTCCAAGTGCAAAAATCACAAAGGAATTTACCCCCACATTGTAAAGCATTACTGCCAGGTGAATGTATAACACCTTGGGAGTTATAAACATATACCCGAGCGAAATCAG
>JAZBNQ010000030.1:0-2838 GCA_036350775.1 Mariniphaga sp. | reverse complement strand
TTTTCAAAAGCTACCTACAAAGGCCATAAAATGGGAATTGACCTTGCGCGTGGAAAATAAACTGCATTTTTTGCATTCACATATCTTAGCTGGAACTCAACAAAAAAAGATAGTTTACGTTTAGATAATCAAATCAACAGGTTTGAAATCAGAAAATTGTAAATTCCTGATTTGATGGCAAAACTAAGAATTGAGGTTCAGATTACACTTTTGGCTGTTATTATTGCCGGCTCAGTAATTGCTACCGGTTACCTGGCTTATAAAAGTCTTTCAAACATTGTTTTTTCGGTACAACAGGAAGCAACTCCCGATTACCAGCTTTTTGTTTTAAAAGATATTGCCTCTGATCTGGCTACCATTGAAAACTCGGTGCGGTTGTATGTACTTACCAACGAAGAACAAAACCTGGAACCTTTTCACCAGAAAAGTCAAGCTGTGCATAATAAGCTTAAAAACCTTCAATCAGATTTTTCGCCTGAATATGCCAGCGTTACAGATTCTTTTCACAACCTGGCGCTGGAAAAGCTTGATATTTGGCAGAGCATACTCGATTTGCACAACGCTTCACTTAATGAAAAACCCGTTTTTAACGAAATTTATTCACAACTGGAAGAACCCCAGGTTGATACCATTTTTACCGAAACCCGGGAAAAAGGTTTTTTAAAAGGCATTTTTGGCAAACGTAAAATAATTGTTGACACCCTCCTGGTTGAAAAAAATCTGGAAAGAACCCAGCTCAAAAATGAAATTCAAAATATTGAATCCTCGATTAAGGAAAAGGATTCCCAGATTAATATTCTCGAATCGAAATTGATTGAACGGAACGGTGAAATCGGGATTGCTCTGAATCAGCTTATTCAGTGGGGAGAACGTTACGAATCCAATAAGCGAATTTCTAAAATTGAAGAAGCACACCGTAGGGCACAAATCACTTACAAACGGTTGGCTATGTTTTCAGCCGCCGCAATGTTTTTGCTGCTTGCGGTTATTTTTCTACTTTTCAACTACCAGCGTAAAGCGCGGGCATACCAGCGGGTATTAAAAAAAGCCAAGGAAGAAGCCGAAAGCCTGGCGCTGGCAAAAGAGCAGTTTGCTGCCAATGTGAGCCACGAAATGCGCACACCGGTAAATGCCATTTACAGTATAGCCGAACAACTTAAAATGCAAATCCAAAACAATTCGTTGAATAAGCAGGTTTCCGTTTTGGCACATTCTGCCAGCCACCTGAAGTCAGTAATAAACGATACGCTTGATTTTTCAAAAATTCAGGCAAAAAAATTGTCACTCGATGAAGTTCATTTTTCGCCGGCATTGGTTTTTGAAGAAGTGACCGGGGTACAGGAAACTGAGGCAAAAAACAAAGGCATTACATTATTCTACAACCCAGCAACCTCTCTCCCCGATGCTCTGCTGGGCGATCCTTTGCGGTTAAAACAAATTCTGATAAACCTGGTGGGAAATGCTGTAAAATTTACAGAAAAAGGAAAAGTTGAACTGAAGGTCACATCAGAAACAGAAAGCGCAAAAAAAATATGGCTTCATTTTAAAGTAACTGATACCGGAATTGGTATTTCAAAAGAAAACCAGGAAATTATTTTTGATGAATTTGTGCAGGCCGAAAACATTTCGGGTAAAAAATATAGTGGAACCGGCCTCGGACTTGCCATCGTTAAAAAACTGGTTGAAATGCAGAATGGGACCATTTCGGTTGAAAGTGAACCAGGCGCCGGTACCACCATGTCTGTTTCAATTCCTTACCAGCCGGGGGACAAAGCAAAAATTGTACATGAAGCTTTTTTCGCTCCGGAGATTCCGGTACACTTTAAAAAGCGGAAAGTACTGATTGCTGACGATGAAGATTTTAACCGGTTTGTACTGATGAATATTTTGGATAAATGGGGCGTAAATTACCTGGAAGCGAAAAATGGCCAGGAGGCCATTTCACTTGCATTACAAAACCATTTCGACCTGATTTTTATGGACATGCGCATGCCGAAAAAAAACGGACTGGAAGCTGCACAGGAAATTCTGAAAAAGAAATCACATTCGCACATTATTGCAGTAACAGCATCCGACCGCCTGGCAGACCGGGAAGCCAGTAAAAAAGCAGGAATGACTGGATTTTTAATTAAACCGTTTTCTGAAAAGGAACTCTTTGAGGTTGTTTCGAAATTTTGGTATTCCGAAAGGCCAGATGAAAATTTGAATGCTGAACCCAAAATCAATTCGGATGATTTGGAAAAAATTGCCGGCGCTGATCCAGGATTTTTCAAAGAAATGATTCTGCTCTATTTTAAAACTACCGAAGATGGTTTGAAAACGCTGGAAAAAGCGGTAAAAGAAAAAAACTGGGAAACAGTTTCTGAAACGGCACATAAAATGGCTGCACCCAGCAAACATTTAAAAGCTGAAAATCTTTACAATAAGCTGAAAAAACTCGAAAATGTTTCAGAATCAAATCCTGACGAAAATGAAATTGTGGGACTATTTCATTCAATTAAAGTGGAAAGCTGGGAAGTTATAAATGCGTTAAAAGCATTTTTAACCGACTGGGAGAAAAGACGAAACTAATTTCTCGTTTTCCACGACCCAAAAAAATGGCTATCTTCCACTTCTAGATTTAAAAAAAGTAAAACAGGCGTAATTCTACCAAAAAATGGACGAAAAACCTTTTAGAATATTTGTAGTTGAAGACGACGAGTGGTACAACAGGTTGCTCGTACATAACCTTTCCCTAAATCCGGATTACGATATTAAATCATTTTCAACAGGAAAAGATTGCCTCGATAATTTACACCAGACACCTGACGTAATTACGCTCGACTACCGGCTTCCCGA
>JAZBNQ010000029.1:0-9476 GCA_036350775.1 Mariniphaga sp. | reverse complement strand
TAAACATAGTGCGTTCCCAATGCCCATTCGCCACGTTTTGAAACAAAATATTTAAAAGGTGCACCATCAAGTTCAACCAATGCTTTTTGAATAACAGGTTTCTTATGGCCATGGCGTTTTTCCATGTTCATCATCATGGTTATAGGCACTCCTCCGGCAATCCATTTTTCTGCAGGAGCGGTAAGATTCCTTACCGACGACATGTAACCGGTTTTTCCTTCAGAAACCAAAACCGAAGCAGTATATCCCAGGGAATAACAATAATCGGCATCGAAATTTGACGGAGCAGCACAACGTCCTTCGTATCCAAAAAAGTGATATTGAGTGCTGAATTTGCCTGAGAATTTTCCGGCTTTTTTCAATGCAGCCAATTTTTCAGATACCATTTCACCCAGCAATTTTTCAGTTTCGATTAACGAAACCTGAACGTTACCGTGGGGATCGCGGTCGAGCGTAAGCTGGTTAGCAATTCCGTTAGGTAGTGATTTTAAAACTTTGGCTGAATCGCTTGTTAATTGCGAGGCCACCCAATTTAATCGGTGACTCTTTTTAAGCATTTTAAATTCTTTTTCGGTTTCTGTGCCTTCTGCAAGCAAATCGCTCAATTCTGAAATCAAGATTTTCATTTCAGGAATAAATTCAATTAATCCCTCTGGTACAAGCGCCACACCAAAGGTTTCGCCCTTATCGGCACGCTGGGCAACAACGCTTGCCATGTAATCAACAATGTCTTTAAGTGTTTGCTGTTTTGCAGCCACTTCTTCAGAAATAAGCGTAATATTAGGTTGAGTTTTCAAAGCGCATTCCAACCCGATATGGGAAGCCGAACGCCCCATCAATTTAATAAAATGCCAGTATTTTTTTGCTGAATTGGCATCGCGTTGAATGTTACCAATGAGTTCGGCATATACTTTTGTGGCCGTATCGAAACCAAACGAAGTTTCAATCATTTCATTTTTCAAATCGCCGTCAATGGTTTTCGGGCAACCAATTACCTGAATCCCTGTTTCTTTTTGTGAATAATATTCAGCCAACACACATGCATTGGTATTCGAATCGTCGCCGCCAATGATAACCAATGCATTCAAATTGAGGTCTCTGGCAATTTCCAAACCTTTATTAAATTGCCACTCCTCTTCCAGTTTGGTACGTCCTGAACCAATAATATCGAAACCTCCGGTATTGCGGAATTCATCAATAATAACATCAGTAAGTTCTACATATTTATGATCGACAAGCCCACCGGGACCACCTAAAAAGCCGTAAAGTTTACTTTCGGGATTTATTTTTTTTATTCCGTCGAAAATGCCCGAAATCACATTATGCCCGCCGGGTGCTTGTCCGCCCGAAAGAATTACTCCTACGTTTACAGGATTTTTGGAATCTTCCTTTTCGCCAGCCTCAAAGGTAACAAGGGGCATTCCGTAGGTATTCGGAAAAAGTTCAGCTATTTCTTCCTGATCGGCAACCGACTTAGTTTTTTCGCCATCAACCAGTTTTACCGCACCTTTTAACGATTTGGGAAGTTTGGGCTGGTATTTGGCCCTTTCTTTTTGTAATGCACTGATATTCATATCTAATAGTATTAATAATTCGTTTACTTCTGCATCAAAATTAATGCATTTTGATTGTAATTGGTATTGAAGATTTTTTTCTTCAAATGATTTAAAGTAAACTTAAAAGGATTTAGTTTTTCAGGCGATGTTGATCGGTACGTTTTTTCCATTTTTCCAGGGCAAGTTTTTGCAGGTCTTCCACCTTGTCCGATTCGTCCACAATTTCGAGCCCCAGCAACGTTTCAAATAAATCTTCCATGGTAACCAAACCAACCACGCTTCCAAAATCGTCGGCAACCACAGCCAGGTGTTCACGGTTTAATATAAGAGAGTCCATCAGTTTTGCTACGGTAAAATTATCTTCAACAAATAAAATATCGCGTTTAATTTCCGAAGCTTTAACGGAGTGTTTGTCCTGTGCCAGGTTTTCTAAAATATTATCCTTCAGTATAACTCCTGTAATGTTATCGGGATGCTCATGGTAAACCGGAATACGCGAAAACACCATCGGATTAATTTCATCATAAATTTCATTCATGGTTTGGTCTTCATCCACCATCATAATTACTGAACGTGGTGTCATAATATCGCGCACCTTAATATTTTCAAGTCGCAGCAGGTTTTGAATAATTGACTTTTCTTCGCGGTCCAGTGCGCCGCTTTTTAATCCGGCATCGGCCATAGCTGCAAAATCGGCCCGGCTAAGCACACTTCGTCCTTTTTCAGTTTTCACCATTCGCGTAATTCCCTTGCTCATCCAAACAAAAGGAGCCAGTATGAACATCAAAATTCGCAGCGAACGAACGGTAAAAGGCGTTAATTGTTTCCAAAAATTTGCCCCGAGTGTTTTGGGAATTATTTCTGATAAAACCAGAATGGCAAGTGTCATGGCGCCGGCAATTAACGACTCAAAAGTTACATGAATGGATAGAACCTGAAGTTGTGTTGTACCGAAAAGTTTTCCGGCCTGCACACCCACGCCAAGCGCGCCAACCGTATGGGCAATTGTATTTAAAGTCAGTATAGCCGAAAGCGGTTTGTCAATATCATCCTTCATCCTGTTCAGAATGTGTCCGATTACAGGCTTTTCGTTTTGCATACGGCTAATGTAAGATGGTGTTATGCTCAAAATAACAGCTTCCCACATGGAGCAAAAAAAAGAAATAACAATAGATAAAAAAAAGAATAAGAATAATGTTGCCATTTTAATGCATTAAGCCCGAAAAATACCCATATTATTTTTGATTTCAATAACAAAAAAATAACCAGATTATCATTCAGGTTCATTTTCATTTACGAAAATAGATATTTCATGCATCATTTAAAATGCATGTCATAAAAATTTTACAAAAGAAGCACTATTTTCGCAAAATCAATTGCTATACTGTTTATATAAAACAATTGTAAAAAACAAAAAATCAAAAACTATGAAACATTTTCACTTACTGTTCATTTTTGCTATGGCAATAAAAATAACTTTTGCACAAAATCCGGACCCCCACCTTTGGCTAGAGGAAGTAGAAAATCCGAAAGCACTTGAATGGGTAGAAACCTGGAATGAAAAATCGCTTGATGTACTTACAGCTCAGTCAGGTTATCAAAATCTTTATGAAAAAAACCTGGAAATTTTAAATTCGACCGACAGGATTGCCGAACCTGCAATACGTGGAGAATTTGTTTATAATTTCTGGCAAGACCAGCAACACCAGCGTGGAATATGGCGTAGGGCCAAATTAAAAAATTATTTAAGTGAAAGTCCTGACTGGGAAATTCTGCTCAACATCGATGAACTTTCGGAAAAAGATGGCGAAAAATGGGTTTTTAAAGGAGCAAGCGGGCTTTATCCCGATTACAACAGATTCCTGGTGAGCCTTTCAAAAGGCGGCGGCGATGCAGCAATTATTAGGGAATTTGATGTGCATACGAAATCGTTTGTAGATAATGGCTTTTATCTCCCTGAGGCAAAAGGTGGGGCAAGCTGGATCGATGAAAATACCCTGATGGTTTCCACCGATTTTGGCGAAGGTGTTACCACTTCCGGCTATCCTACCCAGGTAAAAATATGGGAAAGAGGCACAAAAATAGAAAACGCACGCGAAGTTTATAAAGGGCTGGAAAACGACATGGGAATTTGGGGGTATGCCCAGCAAAATCCAGAAAAAGTTTTCCAGCTAATTACCCGACGTACTTCGTTTTATTCGGGCGATTACTTTTTTATTGAAAACGGAAAAACCATAAAACTTGATGTGCCGGAGGACATTGAACTGAATACCATTTTTAAAGGCCAGGTTATTTTTCAGTTAAAATCTGAATGGAAAGTGAACGGTCATAACTTTCCGCAGGGAGCAGTAATAAGCATCGGGTACACCGATTTGCTGGATGGTCAAAAGAATTATGAATTGGTGATTCAACCCGATGAACGGTCGAGTGTTACCCAGATTTCGAACACCAAAGACCGTTTGCTGGTAAACATGCTGGAAAATGTAAAAGGCGAACTTTATTCATACCGCTTTGAAAATGGGTGGAAAAAGGAAAAAATTGAGGCTCCTGAATTTGGGAACCTTTCTTTGGGCTCAGCCGACGAATTCAGCAACAAATACTTTTTTAATTTTCAAAATTTTTTAGAACCAAACACCCTTTATTATGGCGATGCAGCCACAGGAGAAATAAACAAGGTTAAATCTTTGCCTTCATGGTTTCCAGCAGAAAATTATAACGTTCAACAGTTTGAGGCTGTTTCAAAAGACGGCACACGGATTCCTTATTTTATGGTTCATCACAAATCAATGGAATTTAACGGGAATAATCCTACGTTACTTTACGCTTACGGAGGTTTTGAAGTACCGCAACTTCCACGCTATTCAGCGGTTACAGGGGTTTCATGGCTTGAAAAGGGTGGCGTTTATGTTTTGGCAAACATACGTGGCGGTGGCGAATTCGGGCCAAAATGGCATCAGGCAGGGCTAAAAGAAAACCGGCAACTCGTTTTCGACGATTTTCATTCAGTTGCGGAAGACCTTATCAATCGAAAAATAACATCGCCTGAAAAACTGGGAATTTATGGCGGCAGCAACGGCGGTCTGCTTGTTGGCGTGGCGTTTACCCAGCGGCCCGATTTGTACAATGCTGTTGTGTGTGCTGTTCCGCTGCTCGACATGCAACGGTACAACAAACTTTTAGCTGGAGCAAGCTGGATGGCCGAATACGGAAATCCCGACATCCCGGAAGAGTGGGAATACATCAGCAAATATTCGCCTTACCATAACCTGAAAAAAGACATGAATTACCCGGAAGTTTATTTTTACACTTCAACCCGCGACGATCGTGTTCATCCGGGGCACGCAAGAAAAATGGTAGCTAAAATGAATGAGCTGGGTTATAAAATCTATTATTTCGAAAACACGGAAGGCGGTCATGCCGGGGCTTCTACCAACGAACAGCGGGCTAAAATGAACGCGCAACTGTATTCTTACCTGCAAATGAAATTGATGGATTAATTTGGCAGTCAGTTTTTTTGAAGTTGAAATATCAGCAATCTGAACGGTTAAAAATCATCCTTTTGATTGCCGGATAACTTTGATTTTCAACTATGTTTGCAGTGTACAAACCCAGAATACGAAAACCAGTTAGACGCTTTTGAAGGTTATTGAGTAATCCCGGTATGACGCGCCGGGATTATTTTTTTGTCTGTATTTTTCATTGCTTTTTTAAAAACCTCAGCAAATCCACATCGGAATTAGTCGTGTAATTATTTGATTTCAAAAATCTTAACAATTCCTCAGCAAAATAAGGTGCCAACATCACACCTTTTGTTGCCAGCCCGTTAAAAACAAATAGTTTGCAGTATTTTGGGTGAACGCCCAAAACCGGACGGCGGTCAGAAACTGCCGGACGAATTCCTGCTACATGGTTTTCAACCATATAATCAACCCTCAACAGCTTTTCAAATCGTTCAATTATTGACTGCTTCCCTAATTCTGTTGGTTGTTCAGACATGTCTTTCCAATCATAGGTTGAACCTATCCTAAAACGTTTGCTGCCAGCATTTTAATGGCTTCAGCCGGGTCTTCAACAGGTAACTGGCAGGCACCTTCGCGGCAAATGTAAATCAGGGTTTTTCCTGGCACAAACCGCCCTTTAAACAAAGGCAGGTTATTTTTTTCTGATGAAATAGCCCAAACTACATTTGGATAAAATGAATTCTGCATTTTCAGAAATTTTTCATGAGCCTGTTCTCCGGAAATTACCACCTCAAAATAGGATTCGGTTAGTTTTAACATGAGGTTGCCCCAATTGGCAAAAGCTTGTGGATATTTTGAAAATTGCGGTGTAACATGGTACAGCATTTTTTTGGCCCGTATCAGGTACTCAGGTTTGCCCAACAGTAAATACAGGGCGTGCAGATTATTGGCCATCACCGAATTGGCAGCAGGAATTACATTATCTTCGTTTTGAAAATGGTTGGTTAATACTGCCCCGGCATTTTTTTCTGAAAAGTAAAAAAGACCGGATGTTTCGTCATAGAAATGTTTCTGCGTGTATTCAAGTAAATTCCCGGCATGTTTTAACCAAACTATTTCTCCGCTAATTTGAAAAAGGGAAATAAACGCCTGTATAACCAGGGCATAATCTTCGAGAAAACCGTTGACAGAAGATTTTCCTTTTTTCCAGGTATGAAAAAGCTTCCCTTCTTTTTTCATCATGCTTTTGATGATGAACCGCGCATTTTTAAGTGCCAGGTTTTTAAACTGCTCATCGCCAAACGCTTTGTATGCATCGACAAGGCCCTGAATGACCAATGCATTCCATGATGCCAGGGTTTTATCATCTAAACCGGGACGGATTCTTTTTGAGCGCTTTTCCAGCAAAAGTTTTTTCAACGTTGAAATTTTATCTAAAAATTTTATTGAGTTGAGACCTTTGTTCCGGGCAAATTCTTCAGGACTGAATTCCCGCAACAAAATGTAATTTCCTTTTTCCCAGAATCCCATTGAATTCATGTTAAAATAATTTGAAAACAATTCAAAATCGTCATTCAAAATTTCTTTCAGTTCTTCTTTTTTCCAAACGTAAAACTTACCTTCTTCCCCATCGCTGTCGGCATCCAGCGAAGAATAAAATGCTCCTGTTTCATCCATTAACTCTTGTTTCAGAAAATCAACTGTTTCATAAACCACCGATTTAAACTCATTGCTTTTAAAATGCATGTAAGCATTTGAGTAGAGACTGATTAACTGTCCATTATCGTAAAGCATTTTTTCAAAGTGGGGAACTTTCCATTTATCATCCACCGAATAGCGGGCAAATCCGCCGCCCACCTGGTCGTAAATTCCACCGCGTGCCATTTTTTCAAGGGTAAGTTTTACAAAATCGAAAACCTGTTTGTTTTTTTGCATCATTCCAAAATAAAACAAAAAGTTGAGGTTTACCGGCATGGGGAATTTTGGATAGCCAGACCGACCACCATTTTCAAAGTCAAAATGTTCTTTCCAGTTTTCCACACCCCGGGAAATCATCTGCCGGGTTGCCGGCATTACATTTTCTGTTTCAACCGGAAGCGAAGCCCGGGTAATTCCCTGTTGCAGGCTTTCAGCATATTCGATGGTTTTTTCAGGATTTTCGGTCCAAAACCGTGCTACTGATAAAATAGTTTTCACCCATGTTTCTTTGGGAAAATAAGTACCACCCCAAACCGGACGTCCATCAGGCAGGGCAATTACATTCAGCGGCCAGCCTCCCTGCAGTCCCATCAATTGAACAGCAGTCATGTAATACCGATCCACATCGGGACGTTCTTCGCGGTCAACTTTTATGCAAATAAAATTTTCGTTCATTGCACTGGCCACGGTTTCGTCCTCAAAACTCTCGTGCTCCATAACGTGGCACCAGTGACATGCTGCGTAGCCAATACTTACCAAAAGCAACCTGTTTTCTTTTTGAGCTTTTTTGATTAGGTCTTCACTCCAGGGTTGCCAGTTTACCGGATTATGAGCATGCTGCAACAAATAAGGAGAACTGGAGTGAATTAGTGCATTGGTATATTTTTCTTTCATTTTTAACTTTTTCACATCATTAACTCCTCAAACAAAACAAGTTGATTTAAGTTCTTGGCAATTTTGATTTGAAAATAAATGCACCTTTAAGTTGCCGCAAAAAATAATTGCCCGTTTCTCCGAAAATTGTAACTTTCAGCCATAAAAATCAAAGCATCGAAATCATGTTGAAAAAAAATATACTGTTCACAGTTTTTATTTTAATTTCCGTGTTAATGTTTATTGCTTCGTGCAAACCGGAGGAAGAAGAACCCCGCTCGCGGGAAACCGAATGGGAAGAATTGGATGCATGGATGAAAAGGCTGGAAGCTGAAGGCGAAGATATTGACACTACCAATATGGCAGTTTTTTATGTTGTTCGAAAAAAAGGTGATGGGCCATTCCCCGAAATTGGAGATAACTGCACCATTTCATACATTGGTTTTTTGCCAGATGGAAAAAAGATTGAAGACTCAAGGGAAATTTATCCCAACGGAAAATGGAGTTTTGTTTTTAAACCGCAACATGTTGTAGAAGGTTTAAATAATGCCATTGGCTACATGAACAAAGGGGCTGAAATTGAAATGTACATCCATTCCGACTTTGCCTATGGTTCGAAAGGAACCACCGGAATTCCTCCTTTTACAACCCTGGTTTACCGTGTTACCATGCACGAAATGGTTCCCAAAAAATAGAATATTTAATTTACCGGTTTAAAATTATTTTGGAAAAAAACCGAATACCTGCTTTAACTTTAGCCTGCTGATGCAGTGGACGCTGGTAAACCGTCTTCAGTCTTCCAACTTCGGTCTGCCGATTTCTACCTATTTTACAACATATTTTGTTTTACCTACAAGAATAGATTGTAACTTCGAATCTATAAATTTAAATCGTCAATTAATTTATCCAAAATATGGAAAAGTTTATTAAAAGTTTTATGAAAACCATTACTTGCTGTGATCTCGAAACCGGAGATTTCCCTGGTCCGGTTGTTACCATCTCAAGGCAGTCGGGTTGCTCGGCCCAGCGCATTGCCATAAAACTCTCCAAAATTCTTACCGGTTACAGCTACATGTCGGATACCAAAACCGATGCAGAATGGAAATGGGTTGATAAAGAAATTTTTGAGGGGGTAGTAAACCATATTATTGAAGAAGTAAAAGCAGGAGATTACAACGATACTGATGAAGCCATAAAAATGTTGATTCAGGTAGCCAAAGCCTTTTCAAATGAAACGATTTACGACATTTCTGACGAACGTTTAATCGAAACCTTTAAAGGTGTAGTTTGCAGGCTGGCGTGTAAAGGACGCACCATTATTGTAGGGAGGTCAGCCGGTGTTATTCTGAAAGATATTCCTAACAAACTGAACGTGAGACTTGAAGCCCCCATGGAATGGAGAATTAACCGCATTATGCAATTGCGGGAATTCACCCAGGCTGAAGCTGTGCAGTATGTAAAAGAAATGGACGAAAAACGCGACTCCTTCATTGAAAAAATTATTGGGCGCAAGGCTACAAACGATGATTTCGATGTCATCTTTAATTATGCCTCAATGCAGGACGATGAAATTATTGATGCCATTGTGAATATTCTGAAAAACAAAAAAATTATTGCCCATTACGAAGATTACTAGCCGGATATTTTTATTTTTGAAATTGAAATTTACTTAATTACAAACTAAATTCTCTCACCTTGCAAAAGCTGCTCATTTAACGGGCAGCTTTTTTTTACAATTTTTTAAACCATGCATCGGCTTCCCTGAGTTCATAGATTTCAGGTGTTTTTAGCGCGTAATCGAATCCGGGTTGCAGACTGGCTGCGCCAATATCACCCGATTTATTTATGGCAATGTAACCGATTTGGTGTTGTTCGTAATCCGGAATTT
>JAZBNQ010000028.1:0-2500 GCA_036350775.1 Mariniphaga sp. | reverse complement strand
TTAGATTGCTGGTTTTTTCTTTTTGCTGACAGCCCGCAAAAAACAGGGCAATTACAATAATGCTGATTGATTTGAATTTGATCATCTGAAATCTTCCCTTTTATACTGTTTATACACCGGGCCAAAACTATTAAAATTTGAATGAAACCAAACTAACTTTTTTATTTTATACAAAAGGTGCCAGATTGTTTTTGATTTTATTGCATTAAAAGTTTGGTTTCTAATGTCAACGTTTTATTTGGCAAAACAGTTATTCACATATCCTCCAGTGAAAGGAAACCGGTTTCAATAGTGTATTTTGCAAGAACTTTGTGCTTTAGATGTTCCACTTTGGCTAATAATAAATCAGGTTTAAAATTTTTCTTATGTCTTTTTACTTCGGCTACAAATGCCTGATTTTTTTCCAGTTTTAAGGCTACAATATCTATTTCATATTGTTTATTCTTTGGTTCCCACCAGGAACCGATTTCTCTGAATTGCAAACTTTCGGCCAGTTTCTGTTTAAACCAGCGCTCCAGCATTATTCCGGTATAAGTTGGATAGTCAGCTTTTATGATATTTTGCAAACCCTGATAATTTTTTATTTCAATTAATGACCGGTGGCGGTCAAAATAGTTGAACCAAAAACGAATAAAATTATCCTGGATTTCATAACGAACAGCCTGTGTTCCTTCTTTGGAAAAAACAGGCCGCTGGCGAACGATGATTTGGTAATCTTCGATTAGTCTTTTCAATTGCCCGCCAATACTTTTGTTTCCCAATACTGATTCAATTTTGGGCTGTGTATTAATTCCGCCTGAAATGGCACTTAAAATCGAAAAATAGGTAGCGTAATTTTTCCCAAATTCTTCAATGAGAAGATTCTTGCCTTCTTCAGTAAAAGATGAGTTTTCACGCACCATAAATTCAATCATCCCGTCAACATTGAGCTTGCCATTATCGCAAAACAATTCGATGTATTTTGGGATACCTCCGGTAAAAGTGTATAAGGCCAGTAAATCATCGTTGGTATATTCAGAATGATAATCGTGCATGATTTCTTTCAAGGTAGCTATATCAAAAGCAGACAATTTGATGATATTATCAGCCCTGCCAAACAACGGTTCTTTTGAACTCTGAAATATCTTCTGCATTAAAGAATATACAGAACCGCTGATTATTAAATTCATGCGGGTGCGTTTTCTGTAACTGTCCCAAATATTTTGCATATCGCTGAAAACTGATTCATTGATGTTATAAAATTCCTGAAATTCGTCGATAACAAGATTAAAGGAACGTTGTGTAGCCAGTTCCATAAGGAATTGAAACAAAGACCTGAATGATTGAATCCCTTCCGGCACATAAATATCCAATGAACCGGCAATAACAGGAACAAACTCAGCACAAAGTGTCGCTTCATTTTTCCGGCCAACAAATAAATAAACAGTCGGGGTATTTTCAACAGATTTCATCACAAGGCTTGTTTTGCCAATCCTTCTTCTCCCTGTAACCACTGTCATCCGCGAAAAATCATTGAAAGAAAGATTTTGTATTCTTTTCAATTCGTCAAGTTCGCTTTCTCTGTTATAGAATTTCATATCTCCGAAAATTATTTTGTAACATCTGTAACAGTTACGACCGTAACAAAGATAATATTTTAGTTTGTCAAAACAATTCGTGATGGCATACAATTGTGTAGTAAACTTCTCGCCCCCACCATTTCAAATTTCTGCCATAAAAAAAAAGCTCCTGCATAACAGAAGCTTTTTAGTTGGTGACTCAGCTGGGGCTCGAACCTTTCTTGCATCCAACTGAAAATCAATATATTTTGAAGCACTTAAAACAACTGGTCTCGATTTAGTCCCTCCTGGTATTCTCAAGAACTTCTGTAAAAATAGTTCAATTTTGAGATTTGAGCAAGCATACTGAAAATTGTTTTTCACGGGAACAAAACGTAATCTGGGATAAGTTCAATTTCTACTATAATTATTGTATATGGATATTCCTTTTTAACATTAATATACTTTTGATTTTTTTGCATAGAATGAAGTTAGGTGCCACCCAGTCATCTTAAACGAAAGGACTGGTGGAAGGGATACTACCTCAGAATCTATAAAGAGCTTAAACGCCATATTTTTTTGATAACTTTTCGGTTAAAACTTGTTTATAGTCGATGTTTTCATCAGTATTGATTTTACCTCTTAGTTTTCCATCTTTAGCAGAGATTTGCTTTGGTTTGATTTTCCTTCTCTTCACGGTTATCAATTTAAAGTAATTTTCAACCATTTCAGAAAGACTTATTCCTTTTCTCTGTCGTATACTTTAACAGTTTCAATAATCTCTTTTTCAATTGTCAGAGTTAATTTGGTATTCATAACTTTTTTTCAAAAAATTTGTATTTGCTATGTGATTTTTAACACGTGCTAGTTACTTAATCCAAAGGATTAATCAACCTTTTACCGTTAGGTAAAAGTCCCCCGGAAGGGCAAGAGGTTTTTGTAATACAAAAACACATCTTGCA
>JAZBNQ010000027.1:0-6531 GCA_036350775.1 Mariniphaga sp. | reverse complement strand
TGTATGGAGTCCGGATGGAAAAATGATTGCCTACACCTGCAAAAAGAAAACCGGAAAAGCATATTCCGTTTCAACAAATTCAGATATTTATTTTTATGAAGTTGAAACCGGGAGAACCACCAATTTTACGGACGGAATGATGGGTTACGATAAAAACCCGGTGTTTTCGCACAACGGAAAATATCTGGCCTGGGAAAGTATGGAGCGCGATGGGTATGAATCAGACAAAAACCGTTTATTTCTGGCCAACCTGGAAACCGGTGAAAAAACGGATTTAACGGCGGATTTCGACCAAAATGTGCACAGCCTGAGCTGGGATGCCGAAAGCAGTGCCATCTTTTTCACCAGCAACATTCACGGAACCGATGAAATTTATCGGTTGAAACTTGCTGACGGTTCCATTTCACGATTAACAGACGGCATTCACAATTACCAGACTGTGGAACAAGCAGGATCAAAACTGGTAGCGCAAAAAGTTTCCATGTCGCAGCCGGCAGAGCTTTACCTGGTTGACCCGGAAACCGGAACCGACCAGCCGCTGACAATGGTAAACAAAGGCATCCTCGATCAGCTTACCATGGGCAAAGTGGAAGAACGCTGGCTGGAAACCACCGATGGAAAGCAGATGCATACATGGGTAATTTACCCGCCCAATTTCGATCCGAATAAAAAGTATCCGGCACTACTTTATTGCCAGGGCGGCCCGCAGGGAACGGTGAGCCAGTTTTGGTCGTACCGCTGGAACTTTCAAATGATGGCTGCCAACGGGTACATTGTAGTGGCGCCTAACCGTAGGGGATTGCCGGGATTCGGACAGGAATGGAATGAGCAGATTTCGAAAGATTACGGTGGTCAAAACATCAAAGATTACCTGACGGCTATTGATGAACTGGCCAAAGAACCGTTTGTTGACGAAAACCGGCTTGGTGCAGTGGGCGCAAGCTACGGCGGATTTTCAGTATTTTTCCTCGCTGGAAATCACGATGGCCGGTTTAACGCTTTCATCTCACATGACGGAATGTTTAACTTTGAACACATGTACACCACCACCGAAGAAATGTGGTTTGTAAACTGGGACATTGGCGGGCCTTTCTGGGAGAAAGACAATGCAGCGGCACAACGTTCTTATACATTTTCGCCGCATAACTTTGTGCAAAACTGGGATACGCCCATTCTGGTTATTCACGGCGAAAAGGATTTTCGTGTTCCGCCCGACCAGGGAATGGCAGCTTTTAATGCTGCTGTTTTACGCGATATTCCGGCACAGTTTCTCTATTTCCCTGAAGAAAACCACTGGGTACTGCAAGCCCAAAATGGCATTTTGTGGCAGCGGGTTTTCTTCAACTGGCTCGACAGGTGGCTGAAAGATTAGGTATATAAATAAAATTGAAAGTTGATAATAAAATTGAAAAGCCCTTTGGAAGAACAGCCGTTTTTGTGGGTGTGCTTTTTCTTTTGGTGGGAAGTTTAATGCTGCTAAACGGAGCAATTTTCTGGGGAATTCTTGTTGTGCTGTTTGCTGCACTTGTTGTTTTTACATATTCAGGTATTGAAATAGACACTGAAAATTACGAAGTAAGACAATACAGCAAATGGTTCGGATTGTTCAAAACCGGGAAATGGAAATCGCTCCGGGCATACATTGGTGTTACACTGGTGCCCATTACTACCCGCGAATCGATGGCCAGTTGGTCGAACCGGGTAACTTCGAATAAAAAAACTGATTACCGGATTTATCTGGTAAACAAAGCCCGTAAACCCGCATTTGCCATAAAAGCCTGCCCCACCCGCGAAGAAGCGCAAAACAGCCTCGATGAGTTTTCTATCTGGCTGAAAGTGCCGGTTTTTTCGGTGAAAAGGTAAAAATTGCACTTTCTTTCCATTTCACTATTTTTGAGCAAATTTTGAAAAGCATTTATTATGCAAAAAATACATATCGGATTTTTGGGTGCCGGCGGAATTGCCCGCGCCCATGCTTATTCGCTGCAGTCATTAAAGTATTATTACAACGATGTTCCCGGATTGATTTTCGTATCGGTAGCTTCGGCACGAAAAGAGAGCCGTGAAAATTTTGCTGCAAAGTTTGGTTTTGGTTCGGCTCAGTCGGTAGAAGAGTTTTCGAAAAATGAAAAAGTTGAGGCAGTTTTTATTCTTGGGCCGAATAATGTCCATTTTGAACACCTGAAGCTGGCTTTGAAAATGCCCAATATAAAATTCATTTACCTTGAAAAACCGGTTTGTGCATCACTTCCGGAAGAAGTGGAGATGAAAAAGCTGCTGGAAACGATTAGCGAGGATGTGAAAATTCAGGTTGGATTTCAATATCTGCAAACTTCGTCGGTGCGGGAGGCTTTGCAATTTTGGAAATCAGGGAAACTGGGCAAACCCATTCATTTCGATTTGAAATACTACCACGGTGATTACCTGCAATCATCTTACCGTGAAAAAAGGATTACACGGCTGACTCCGGCACCCGACGGTGGCGCCATGGCCGATTTGGGTTCACACGGAATTAGTTTGCTGATGGCTTTTCTGGGAGAAAAATTGCAGATTACCAGTGCTTTGCAGGGAGGTGGCTTTTCTGATGTACCCCCAGGCTCCGATTTATTTAGCTCGCTTTCGCTTGTTGAACCTGAAACAGGGGCTGTTGGAAATTTATCGGCCAGCCGAATTAGCTCTGGTACAGGAGATTTAGTTCATCTGGAATTGTATGCCGAAAACGGTGCGTTACGCTATTCTTCGAAAAATTCTGAATTCTTTGAATATTACTTTGAAGGCTCCGACCAGTGGGTGAAACAGATGGTTGGCAGCAATTACAAACCTGTTACCAGTTTTCCGTCGGGGCATGTGCCGCCGGGCTGGCTGCGCTCCATGGTGCACGCACATTACCAGTTTTTTACCGGAAACGATGCCAAAGCTTTCACGCCCGATTTGAAACATGGCCTGGCAGTTCAGCGCATCGTACGTGAAACTGCAGAACACCTTTCCTCTTTCAGAAAAAATTTCAGCAATGATTAAACGGAACAGTGGAATTATCCTTCATATTACTTCACTCCCGGGAACGGAAGGAATTGGCACTTTGGGAAAGGAAGCGTTCAGGTTTGTGGATTTTCTGCACGAAACCGGGCAGAAGTTGTGGCAGATATTACCGCTGGGACCTGTCGGTTACGGGAACTCGCCTTACCAGTGTTATTCAGCTTTTGCCGGCAATCCGTTGCTCATTGACTTAAGTTTGTTGGTAGATGAGGCCGTTTTGGCAAAAAAAGATTTGAAAAACAGTCCGATATTTCCTTCGGGCCGTGTAGATTTTCAAAAGGTGGAATATACGAAATATCCGATTTTAAGAAAAGCTTTCGATAATTTTCAACGGAAAAAACCAGACAATCTTGAAGCCGAATTTCAACATTTTATAAAAGAACACCATTGGTGGTTGAGTGATTACGCCCTTTTTATTGCGGCCAAAAAACATTTTCAGGATTCGCACTGGATCAACTGGGAACACGATTTAAAGTATAGAAAAAATAAAGCGCTGAAAAAATATACTGAACTACTTTTCGAAGAAATTAATTTCCAAAAGTTTTTACAGTTTCTGTTTTTCAAACAGTGGTTTCGTTTAAAGGATTATGCCCGTTTGAAAAAAGTTCAGATTATTGGCGATATGCCGCTTTATGTTTCTGGCGACAGTGCTGATGTTTGGACAAATACCGATGTTTTTTTACTCGATGAAGAACTGAAACCCACGCAGGTGGGAGGTGTTCCACCTGATTATTTCAGTGAAACAGGACAACTATGGGGAAACCCGGTTTTTAACTGGGAAAGGCTTGAACAGCGTGATTTTGACTGGTGGCTGGCCCGGCTACATTTTAATGTTCATTTGTTCGACAAAGTTCGGATTGACCATTTTCGAGGACTGGAATCATTTTGGTCGGTGCCGGCTGGTGAAGAAACCGCTATAAATGGACAGTGGCTTCAGGCTAAAGGTTTTCAGTTACTGAAAAAGTTTAAGGAACAGGTGGATTACCTGCCGCTAATTGCAGAAGATTTGGGCATGATTACTCCGGAAGTAGAACAACTTCGTGACGAATTTAAACTTCCGGGAATGAAAGTGCTGCAGTTTGCATTTGGCTCCAATCCGGGAAACGAACATTTGCCGCACAACTGCCAACCGAAATTTTTAGCTTACAGCGGCACACACGACAATGACACTACGTTGGGCTGGCTGCGTTCACTGAATGGGGAGGAACGAAAACGAGTTCGCTTGTATTTGGGAAGACCCGGGAAACGTGCTTTAAAAAAAGGAATTGAATGGATTTGGGCATCGTCGGCCCAAAGCGCACTTATGCCAATGCAGGATATGCTGCAACTGGGAACCAAAGCCAGACTCAACACACCCGGAGTTGCAAATGGAAACTGGGAATGGCGGTTTAGATGGAGGCAGTTAAGAGTAAAACACCAGAAGTTTTTGAAAGAGATAACAGAGAAATACAACAGGTAAATCCATTAACAACATCGCATCACTGCTTCCATGAACTCTTCGGGTTTTTCGGCGTGGAGCCAGTGTCCGGCACCGGGAATATCCACAATACTGGCATCGGGATAAATTTCTTTGATTAACGGAATGTCTTTGTCCGTAATGTAGTTGGATTTTAATCCGCGAATGAAGATGACCGGATAACTGGTGATTGGGATTCGGTCTTCAAACCACTGCCGGTTTACGCCACCAACAATTTCGTCGAGTGATTCGTATAAAACCTCCACATTGAGACGCCATTGGTATTTTTTTGTTTTTTTGTTTTTGGTTACATTTTTCAGCAAAAACTGCCTGATTCGCTCATCGTCAATCCGCTCAGAAAGTAAGTCATCCACCTGTTTGCGTTTTTTTACCCTGCTGAAATCCAGTTCTTTCATAGCCAGCAGAATGTTACGGTGAAGATGGTATTGGCTATTGTCTTTAAGTTGCAGGTAATCTTTAGGTGCAATGTCTGCAACTACAAGTTTTTCAACTTTTTCCGGATAGTCGGCGGCAAACCACATGGCTGTTTTTCCGCCCATGCTGTGCCCAATCAGGGTTGCTTTTTCAATTTTGTGTTGGTCAAAAAAAACGGCCAAATCATCACGCATTTCATCGAAGGAATGGTCGTCGGCAAATGGCGAGCGACCGTGGTTTCGCTGGTCAATCATATAAACGGTATGGTTTTCGGCCAACCTTTTTCCCATGTTCATCCAATTATCTGAAGAGCCGTAGAGGCCGTGAATAATAACTACTACAGGCCCTTCTCCTTCCGTTCGGTAATACAATTCCATATTATTTCAAACAATCAAGGTATTTTTGAATGGTGGTTTCCAAACCAAAATAGAGGGCATCAGCAATTAGCGCATGCCCAATGGAAACTTCTTTCAATTCTGGGATATTTTTACAAAAATAGTTGAGGTTTTCCAGGCTCAGATCGTGGCCGGCATTCACTTCAATACCTATATTATCTGCAAATTTTGCTGCTTCAATAAAGGGCTCAATGGCTTTATCGCGACCTAATGGATAAAGGCGGGCGTAAGGTTCGGTGTACAATTCAATTCGGTCGGAACCGGTTTCGGCTGCACCTTCAATGGCTTCTGTGTTTGAATCTACAAAAATGGAAGTTCGGATACCATGATCATGAAGCCGGGAAATTATCTCTTTCAAAAATGTCAGATTTTTCCATGTATCCCAGCCATGATCGCTGGTGAGTTGATTGTGCGTGTCGGGAACCAGAGTAACCTGATCAGCCTGTACCTCGGTAACCATTTTCATAAATTCTTCACTCGGATATCCTTCAATATTAAATTCGGTGGTAATTAATGGTTTAATTTCATAAACATCTTTTCGGGTAATGTGGCGTTCATCGGGGCGAGGATGCACTGTAATGCCATGTGCCCCAAATTTCTGACAGTTAACAACCGCATTTTTTACGCTGGGAATATTCCCTCCGCGTGAATTTCGCAGTGTTGCTATTTTGTTTATATTTACACTTAGTCTTGTCATTGTTTTATTTTTGCGGTGCAAGTTACAATTTTCAGTTTGAAACGTTAAAACAAAATTAAAGAATTGCTGGCAAACAGTTTAATATCAGATGTAGTTCCTGCCGTGAGCAGTACCGAAAAAGGACAGAAAGTCTTAAACTCGATGGATGTTTTCAGGGTTTCGCATCTTCCTGTGGTTGATGATGGTCATTTCCGTGGGATTATTTCGGATAAGTTTATTTATGATTTGAATTTGGTGGAAGAATCCATTGGCAATGAAGTTGAAAAATTTGATACCACCCATGTACATGAAGGTCAGCATATATTTGAAGTTGCAATGTTAATGTATAAATTGAAATTGAGCGTGATAGCCGTATTGAATTCTACCCACGAATACATGGGGGCAATTACACTTTATGATCTTGCCCGACGATTTGCCCGGTATTTTTCCTTACAGGAAATGGGTGGAATTTTGGTTTTGGAGGTGAATGAAATAGATTATTCTTTAGCTCAAATTAGTCAGATTGTTGAAAG
>JAZBNQ010000026.1:0-2901 GCA_036350775.1 Mariniphaga sp. | reverse complement strand
TAAAGAAATTGAAGTGGAAGAAAAAACTTTTCGAACGGTGGTTTCTATGGAAATGATGGATGCACTGACTATCCGTGAGTCCCCATCAGCCAGCTTTTATGAGGCAATTGGCCATTTGAAGGGCATAGATGTAGTCATGCAAAGTGTACAGTTTATGACCGTGAATGCACGTGGCTTTAATTCTACAGAAAATACACGGCTGGTTCAGGTGGTCGATGGAATGGACAACATGGCTCCCGGATTAAATTTCCCCATAGGAAATATTGCCGGTTTAACGGAACTCGACATTGAATCGGTTGAATTTATTCCCGGGCCTTCTGAGGTGCAATACGGTGGAAATGCGCTGAATGGGGTTTTAATTATGAACAGCAAGGACCCATTTAAATACGAGGGGGTAGGATTACAAATCAAACCGGGAATCAGTGACATAGTTTCGGGCAGCGATTACCCGTTTCAGTTTTTTGCAAAGAAACATTTGGAAGGCGCTATCAGGGTTGCAAAGGCATTCAATGACAAATTTGCTTTTAAACTGAATGCGGCCTGGTCAACCGGGGAAGACTGGTATGCTGATGACACCACCAATATCAGACCGGGAAATATAAAGTGGGAACCCGACCCGGGCCACGATGCCATTAATAAATATGGGGATGAAGTTGTATCTGATTTGCCAGTTGGAGAACGAGGGGCAAACATTATTGTTTCAAGAACCGGCTACCGCGACAGGGAACTGGTTGATAACAAGGTGGAAAACATCAAATTAAACGGGGCCTTACACTATAGGGTTTCCCCTAAAATCACGGCTATTATTCAAGGAAATTTTGGCCAGGCAACCACTGCTTATACTGGCGATAACCGCATTTCGCTTTCCGGATTTAAAATTTACCAGGGAAAAGCAGAGTTGCAGGGAGAGCATTTTATTTTGCGGGGTTACTCTTCAGTTCAGGATGCAGGAAATTCCTATGACGCCAAATTTCTTGCTGTTCATCTGAATAACCAGGCAACATCAGACCAGCAATGGTTTCATGATTATTACTATGCTTATACAGGTGCATTCAGAAGGTTTGGTGTACTTTCCTACGATCATAAACAGGCACGACATTTTGCTGACCGGAACAGACTGGTCCCGGGAACTCCTGAATTTGAGGAAGTAAAAAAACAAATCATAGAAAATCCGGACTTTAGGAAAGGAGCGGGCATTAAAAATAATTCTGCGCTCCATCATGTTGATGCAACTGCTGATTTGAACAAATTTACAGGAAAAACACAGGTGAAAATCGGGGCCAGCTATAGGTTTTATGATTTGGATTCGCAGGGCTCCATCTTTCCTGATACAACCGGAAACGATATTTCGCTTTATGAATTGGGCGGTTTTATTGAAGCCGAACGTATGTTTTTAAACGATAAACTCACGGTAAAACCATCGGTTCGTTTTGATAAAAGCGAAAACTTTCGGGGAATTATTTCGCCCAGGTTTTCGGTTTTATATACATTGAATGAATCCACTAATTTTCGGTTCTCCATGCTTTCAGGTTCGAGAAATCCGGGTGTAAAAGAACAGTTTATCAATAAAGATTTGGGAACGGCCCGTTACCTGGGTGGGCTTTCACCAATTACAAATCCTTACGAGTTGGCGGGTAACAGCATTTTTTTAAGGGATGTGAATGCTTTCAACGAGGCAGTCAGGGCCGATATGTCTGCCGAAACCAACCCATACGGTCTTGAGCAGGCAATTTATAAAAACATGAGCCTGCTTCAGTCGGGAATTGTACCTCAGGAGCAGTTAAAACAACTTAGGCCGGAAAAAGTGATTTCTTTTGAAACGGGCTACAAAACAAAAATTGCGAATGTTCTTTTCCTCGATGTTGTGTATTATAATTCTGTTTACCGTGATTTTATTGGCACGGCAAAAATGGTGAAACCCCGGATCAGTCCGCAGACGGATTTGTTTACTGCGGCCACTCAGGTGAATAAATCGGCTCAAAATGATGTCTTTTTTGTTCATGTGAATTCACGGGATAAAGTTGGCATTCAAGGCATTGCTCTGGGTTACAAATGGCTGATGCCAATGGGATCGATCCTTTCGGGGAATATGACATGGTCAGACATTCGAAACCAGGTTACCGATCCGGTTGCACCAGGATTTAATACGCCCGGTTTTAAATCGAACCTGACCCTTCAAAACCGTCGGATGGACCGGATGGAAAACAATCCCGGATTCAGAAACGTAGGGTTTAAGGTTACCTGGCGCTATCAGAGCCGTTATTACTGGGAAAGCACTTTTGGCGATGGCTGGGTAGAACCCGTAAGTACTTTTGATGTACAGTTTTCAGTTAACATTGGCAAACCACGGTCGATGGTGAAATTTGGAGCCTCCAATTTTTTTAACAACTCCTTTGTTTATTCATTTGGCGGATCGAATATTGGAGTACTTTATTATGTAACGTATATTGTGGACAATATTTTTAATTTGAAATGAGAGCTGTTCTAAAATATGGATTACTTGTGTTAACCATTGTTTTTGCAGGGACATGTGGCTACCAGTTTCCTGAAACACCGGAATTAACAGAAAGTGATTTGGGTGAATTAAATACCGAAAAGGTTGTTGCTGTTGGCGATGGATTTTTAGGCGGTGCCATGGACGGAGCGCTTTATACCGAAGGCCAGCAGAATTCAGTAGCTTCCATTTTTGTGTCACAGATTCAAAGAATAAAGGAAACTGATTTTAACAGGGCTGAAATAAATGCTGAAAAGGGATATAATTTTTACGAATCAACCGGGGATGAAATTTATGGGAAATGGGTATATCGTTTTTTGAGACCTGATGCAGAAGAACCCGTTCGCCAGTTAACCGATGGTGAACCTGTTTCTGAATTTTCAGGCAATAAAAATGAGTTGCAGGAT
>JAZBNQ010000025.1:0-14175 GCA_036350775.1 Mariniphaga sp. | reverse complement strand
TTGGTTGAAGTTTCCGTAATCTATAGTAACAGTGGTTGCCTGTTCGTTGTGCGGTTTGTTGGTAATTACATTTATCAGTCCGCCCATGGCGTTTCGGCCGTATAGCGTTCCCTGCGGGCCGCGCAACACTTCAATACGTTCCACATCGTAAAAATCGAAATTGAACGCAGCCTTTTCGAAATAAGGAATTTCGTCCACATACAATCCAACCGAAGGGGTGTTAATTCTGTTTCCCACCCCGCGGATATAAACCGGCGACGTAAGTTTCGAACCGTAGTCCGGCATAAAAAAGTTGGGAATGATGGTTGAAACATCCGTCAGGTTTTCCACGCGGTTGTTTTCAATCAGTCGTTCCGGAATCATAGATGCCGCTGCCGGAATATCAAAAACATTCCGGTTGTATTTTGGTGATTGAATGATAATTTCGTCGAGCTTGTAATTCCTGATGGTGTCCTTTTCTGAATTCTGAGAAAAAGCACCAAACTGAAAAGCGGTTAAAAAAAGGAATCCTAATGCTGATTTCTTCATGTTATTTTTTTAATAAGACAATCAATGTAAAAAACCGGGCTTTTGTTTTACCCGGAATATTTACATTTTAAAATGAATCATGATAAAATCAGACTGCCGGTGGAGGCCGCGAAAAATTAGAAAAAGCAAAATTTCCGGATTGGAATGAATTGTAAGAAGAGTTGTAGAACCTTGTTATTCGGTCCACATAAAAAATTCGTTCGTTTTTTGGAACACAACTCATGTGAAAATCATCAACATTAAAACTTCCGCTATTGTTAAAAAACTGGTTATCAGCTTTAATAGTCAGCTCGTTTAGGGTGAATTTTTTTTCTGTTGAGATTTTTTCTTCAGCAATATTCTGGTAACCGAAAAGGAAAAAAAAGGCATAGAAAACTACGAAAGCTATGTAGGGGATATGTGTAGTAAATATACCAATAGTAAACATGCTGCCTTTGTATTTCTAATTTTTGAAAGCACAAAAATAGGATAAACCTTTGGCTAAAAAAACAATAGGTGTCTTTTTTTCGTTGATTTTTATTAGAGGAATCATTTGATTTAGAAAAGATAAGTTTTATCGTATTTTTGCCAAAAATGAAACGCTATGCAACCACGAATTGAAAAATCAACTGTTCAAAAGCAAAATATTTCAACAGCAATTCTGTTTCAAAATTTTGAGTTTCTTGCCAACTTTCCTGAAATTGACGGAAGTTATTTGAAAGAGAAACTTTCAAAAGAAACCGAATGGACCATTTTTAAACAGCCGTTGGTTTACTTTTTTCACCAGTCCAAAGAGGCGAAAAATCAATCTGTTTTGGTTGAAGCAGCGCGCCGGGCCGGCTCAAAGTGTTACGACTTGTTGAAAAATGAAAAAGTTGATACCTTGCAAATCATTGGGAATTCCGGAGGTGAATTAACCCTTGCGTTTTTGGAAGGGCTGCTGCTTTCGGCCTACTCGTTTTCGAAATACAAAAAAGAAAAAGATGATTTTGTCCCTTCAGAAATTTTTGTGATCGATGATGCGGTAAATGAAAATCAGATTACAGAATTGCAAACGTTGGTTGAATCTGTTTTTTACACCCGTAACCTGGTGAATGAACCGCTTTCGTACCTCACTGCCACCCGGTTTTCAGAGGAAATGGAAAAAATGGGACGGGAATCAGGATTTACAGTTGAAGTTTTCAACAAGAAAAAAATAGAAGCTTTGCGGATGGGCGGTTTGCTGGCTGTGAACAAGGGAAGTATCGATCCGCCAACTTTTAATATTCTGGAGTGGAAACCCGAAAATGCCATAAATGAAAAACCGGTTGTTTTGGTGGGAAAAGGTGTGGTTTTTGATACCGGCGGTTTGAGTTTGAAACCCACGGCCAAATCGATGGATTACATGAAATGCGATATGGCCGGTGGCGCTATAGTGGCAGCCACATTGTTTGCCGTGGCAAAAAACAAACTTCCGCTGCATGTGGTTGGGCTGGTGCCGGCAACCGACAACCGGCCCGATGGAAACGCCTACGTTCCGGGCGATGTAATTACCATGTTCGACGGTACCACCGTGGAAATTAAAAATACCGACGCCGAAGGCCGCCTGTTGCTGGCCGATGCATTGAGTTACGCTAAAAAATTCAAACCCCAATTGGTGATTGATGTGGCAACCCTTACCGGTTCAGCCGAAATCATATCCGGTTCGCAAGCTTTGGTAGCCATGGGAAACAGTGCAGAAAATCTCCAAAAGTTGAAACAAGTTGGCGACCAAATTTACGAACGGATGGTTGAAGTTCCCCTTTGGGAAGAATTTGCCAAACCCCTTAAATCGAACATTGCCGATTTGAATAACCTGGGCACTCGTGAAGCTCAAACTTCCATTGCGGGTAAATTTCTGGAACATTTTACCGATTATCCGTGGTTGCATCTCGACATTGCCGGTGTTGCATTTCTGCAGGAAAAAGATTTTTACCGCCCGGCAGGTGGCACCGGTTTTGGCACACGGCTGCTTTACCACTTTTTGAAAAAATTCAATTAAAAACGTAACTTTGCCTTCCGTTTTTAAAAGACTATATATTAATCCGATAGAAAATAAAGAATGACAGATACAATAAAAGTAGGAATATCACACGGCGACATAAACGGAATCAGTTACGAGGTTATCATGAAAACCCTGCTCGATCCGCGCATTATGGAAATGTGTACACCTATAATTTACGGATCGCCCAAGGTGGCGGCTTATCACCGGAAAGCATTGAATATAAACAACCTCAGTTTAAATCATGTTCGTTCCCCAAAAGAGGCAGGCCCCGGTCGTGCGCATGTGCTCAACTGCATCGACGACAACATCAGGGTGGAATTGGGCAAATCCACACCCGATGCTGGCGAGGCTTCGTTTATGGCACTGGACGCAGCGGTTACTGATCTTCACGAGGGTTTAATTGACGTGCTTGTAACTGCGCCTATCAATAAAGACAATATTCAAAGCGAAAAATTCAATTTCCCGGGTCACACCGAGTTTCTGGCACAACGGTTTAATTCGCCCAATTTTGTGATGTTGATGGTGAGTGAAACCATGAAAATTGGATTGGTTACAACCCATATGCCTTTATCAAAAGTGGCTGAACATATTACTAAAGAAGTAATTTTATCGAAGCTCAGGATTATTTCACAATCATTGCAGCAGGATTTTGCCATTACCCGCCCGCGCATTGCTGTTTTCGGTCTTAATCCACATGCCGGCGATAACGGTTTACTGGGGAAAGAAGAGAATGAAATTATTCAACCCGCTATTGATCAGGCAAAAAAAGAAGGAATAATCGCACTGGGACCTTATGCTGCCGATGGATTTTTTGGTTCGGAAAACTACCGGAAATTTGATGCCATTCTGGCCATGTATCACGATCAGGGCCTGATTCCATTCAAACTTGCTTCCTTCGATCGTGGTGTAAATTATACGGCGGGTCTTCCGGTAATCCGCACCTCGCCCGCCCATGGAACTGCCTATGAACTGGCAGGAGAAGACAAAGCATCTCCCGATTCATTCCGGCAAGCCCTTTACCTGGCACTCGATATTCATAAAAACCGCAAGATTTATGAAGATATTTCCAAAAATCCATTGAAAAAATACGATATTAATTCGAATCAGGAAGATGAAAGTGTTGATATAGAGGCAGAAGACGATAATAACTACTAAACTTTTTATCCATGTATGAATTTATCCGGGGAGCAGTTGCCGATCTGAATCCGGCAAGTATTGTAGTTGATGCCGGCGGAATCGGTTATTTTATCAATATTTCGCTGAACACATACAGTAAAGTTAGCGGGAAGCAGGAAGTGAACCTGCTTATTCATCAGGTAGTTCGCGAAGATGCCCATGTTTTGTATGGTTTTTCTGAAAGAAGGGAACGGGATCTGTTTCGCAACCTCATTTCTGTAAGCGGAGTAGGAGCCAGCACAGCCATTATGATGCTTTCGTCGCTGGACCCTGATGAAATAGCTGCAGCTGTTACCACGGGTAATGTTGATGTGCTGAAAGCAGTGAAAGGAATTGGTGCAAAAACAGCCCAGCGAATTATCATCGACCTGAAAGACAAGCTGGGCAAAATGCCGGAAAGCAGTCAAATTTTAATTTCACCAGACAATACTCTGCGAAATGAAGCGTTATCAGCATTAGTCATGCTGGGGTTCGCCAAAAAGGATGCAGACAAGGCAGTGTCCAAAATTATTAAAGATAATCCTGAAGCGACCGTGGAGCGTGTGATAAAAACAGCATTAAAAAGGTTATAAAAACAGGAATGAGATTGGCCCGCTTTTTACTTAAATTAAACTTATATTGCCTGCTTGCATCCCTGCTTGCACTTGCCGTGAACGATGTTGCGGCCAATCCAGTTGTGGATTTTAACTCATATAGTCAACCTCAGGATACCATTTTACAGGACACCATCGGGCCACTTCCGTTTCCATTTAAAGATCAGCCGGCATTTGGCATACCTTCGCAGGATTCCACAAATATTTTCCTGAACAAACCCAGCAACATCAATTTTGAAATTGAATATGATCCTGAAACCGGCCAGTATATTTTTTACGAAAAAATTGGAAGCCTTAATTACCGGTTGCCACAGGCCATGTCGCTCGATGATTATATCGATTACGATTTTGAAAAGTCGGTGCGCGATTACTGGCGGCAACGCAGCCGTATTCATGAAATGGACCAGCGGGGTTCACTCATTCCGCAACTCACCATTGGCGGCGAGGCATTTAACCGGGTTTTTGGTGGGAATGTGGTAAATATTCAACCCCAGGGATATGTAGAAGTAAGTTTTGGTTATCAGGTAAATACAACCGAAAATCCCGCTATACCCGAGCGTTTGCGAAGAGTTCCCACGTTTGATTTCGACGAAAAAATACAGATGAACGTGATGGGACAGATTGGTACAAAAATGAATATGCGGGTGAATTACAACACCGAAGCCACGTTCGATTACGAAAACAAAATGAACCTGGAATATACCGGCGAAGAAGATGAAATTATTAAACGGATTGAAGCCGGTAACGTTTCACTTCCGTTAAGTGGTTCACTTATTACAGGTGCATCCAATCTGTTTGGTGTAAAAGCCGAAATGCAGTTTGGGAAGCTAACACTTACTACCCTGTTTTCGCAGCATAAAGGCGAAACCCAAACCGTTGAAACCGAAGGGGGTGCGCAAATTACCAATTACGAAATTTCGGCTGCCGATTACGATGCCAACCGGCACTTTTTCCTTTCGCAATATTTCAGGGATAATTACGATAAATGGTTGCAAAATACTGCGGTACCATTAACTCCCATAAGCATTAATAAAATTGAAATTTGGGTAACCAACAAGAATAATGATTTTGAGGAGGCACGCAATATTATTGCATTCCAGGACCTGGGAGAGCACAATCCGCATATTTACAACAACCTGCCTCAATTTCAGGAAACTGCCGGCAATCCATATCCTGAGAATATTTTTCCCCACAACGATGCCAACGGGCTCTATTACGAGATGGCAAACACTTACAGCGACATCCGAAATACACAAAATATTACGTCGGTTATGGCGCAGTTTGGCACTGATTTCAGGGGAGGACAGGATTTCGAAAAAATTGAGCAGGCCCGAAAACTTTCACCTTCTGAATATACTGTGAACGAACGGTTGGGTTATATTTCGCTAAACACGTCTCTTAATTCAGATGAAATTCTGGCCGTGGCCTTCAGTTATACCTCAAACGGGAAAGTTTTTCAGGTAGGTGAATTTTCTACTGATGGGGTGAGTGCACCTCAAACCCTCATTCTGAAACTTTTAAAAGGGACCAATCTTTCGCCCTATTTGCCTACCTGGGATTTAATGATGAAAAACATTTACAACCTGGACGCCTACCAGCTTACCCGCGAAGATTTTATTCTTAACATTGTTTACCAAAACGATTCTACAGGAACATACATTAATTACCTGCCGGAGGGAAGGTTGAACGGGCACATTCTGCTTGAGGTGATGAACCTCGATAAACTGAACAAACAGCTTGATCCTTACAAAGATGGCGTTTTCGATTACATCGAAGGAATTACCGTGAACTCCAACCGCGGAAGAATTATTTTTCCGGTGGTTGAACCTTTTGGAAGCCACCTGGCCGATTCCATACAGGACCCTACGCTCATTGAAAAATATACATTCCAGTCGTTGTACGATTCAACTCAGGTTTATGCCGAGCAGGATGCTGAACACAACAAATTCAGATTAGTCGGGAGTTACAAAGGCGCTTCGGGTTCCGATATTGCCATTGGTTCGCTCAACCTGGCACAAGGTTCGGTTAAGGTAACCGCAGGCGGACGGGAATTGATGGAAAATGTGGATTATACCGTTGATTACACGCTTGGGCGGGTTCGAATTATTAACCAGGCTTTGCTCGAAGCCGGCACGCCAATCCAGGTCTCTACCGAAAGTGAAGACATGTTTACCATGCAGCGGAAAACCCTTTTGGGAACACATGCCAACTATGCTTTTTCCGATAATTTTAATATTGGTGCAACTGCTCTTTACATGCAGGAACGGCCACTTACTCAAAAAGTGGATTACGGCGAAGATCCCATTTCCAATCTAATGGTGGGGATGGATGCACGTTATTCAACCCAAAGTATGTTTTTGACCAAAGCTGTGGATGCCTTGCCGTTTTATAGCACCAACGCACCCTCAACTATCGATGTGGAAGCTGAAATTGCCAAGCTCATCCCTGGTCATTCCAGGGTAATTGAAAAAAGCGGAAATGCATATATCGACGATTTTGAAGGAACAAAAACCACCATCGATCTGAAAGCACGGCAAACATGGAGCCTTGCCAGTACCCCGCAATTACAAAACGATTTGTTTCCCGAAGGCAACCTGACCAATCAGCTCGAATATGGTTTTAACCGTGCAAAGCTGGCATTTTATATTATCGACCCGCTCTTTTTACGCAACAACAGCCTTACACCCAATCATATTGAAAATGATCCTGACCAGCAATCCAACCATTTTGTGCGGGAGGTGTTCGAAAAAGAAATATTCCCGGCCAAAGAATCACCGGTTGGGCAGCCAACCAACATACCGGTTTTCGATGTGGCCTATTATCCCGAAGAGCGTGGCCCGTATAATTTTGATACCTACCCTTCGTCTTATTCGGCCGGGGTTAGCCCTGATGGTTCGCTGGCAGCGCCGGAAACGCGCTGGGGCGGAATTATGCGGAGAATTGAAACCAGCGATTTTGAAACCTCCAATATCGAATTCATTGAATTCTGGATGATGGACCCGTTTGTTTATGATTCATTGGGAATGCATGATGGCGGGGATCTGTATTTTAACCTGGGTGAGATTTCCGAAGATATTTTAAAAGACGGAAGAAAATCGTTTGAACAGGGATTACCCACATCTGAACTGGTAACCAACACGGATACAACTGCCTGGGGGCGGGTGTCAACACTCCAGTCTTTGGTAAATGCTTTTGTAAATGATCCGAATTCACGGCGTTTTCAGGATATTGGATTGGACGGTTTGACCGACAATGATGAACAATTATTTTATGAAGAATACCTGAATCAGTTGCGCGACTTGGTTTACGACGATGTTTTTGAAAAATATTTAAATGACCCTTCTTCCGATAATTTTCATTATTACCGTGGGTCTGATTACGATGCTGATGAAGTTGGAATTCTGGAAAGATATAAAAACTTTAACGGGCCTGACGGCAACTCGCCAACAACAGAAATGTCACCCGAGTCTTATCCAACAGCTGCCTCTTCCATTCCCGATATGGAAGACATTAACAGCGATAATACATTGAACGAAAACGAACGTTATTACCAGTATAAGGTTAACATTCGGAAGCAGGACATGCAGTTGGGAAGCAATTACATTACCGATGTTAAGGAAAGCCGAGTGCAGCTAAAAAATGGCCAGATTGGTGAAGTAAAATGGTACCAGTTTAAAATTCCGGTTCGCGATCCTGACCAGGTGTTTGGTAATATTCGTGATTTTAAATCCATTCGGTTTTTACGCATGTATTTGCGCGGATTTGAAGACCCGGTTATTCTGCGTTTCGCCACCCTCGACCTCGTGCGTGCCGACTGGCGCCGCTACACCCGTCAGATTGGAGATCCGGAGGTTACTTCGCCCAATGCAAATTTCGATGTTTCGGCTGTTAATATTGAAGAAAACGGAAGCCGCGAGCCGGTTAACTACATTCTTCCGCCTGGAATAAGCCGGGTAATTGATCCTGCCAATCCTCAAATGAGGCAATTGAATGAACAGTCGATGGTATTGAAAGTGACCGAACTGGAACAGGGCGATGCCCGTGCGGCTTACAAACCGTTGTATATGGATTTCAGAAGGTACAAACGGCTGAAACTGGAAGTTCATGCCGAAGAAATGCCCGATTATCCGTTGAACGATGACGAATTGCACTTTTTCGTCAGGTTGGGATCTGACTATAATTTTAACTATTACGAATACGAAATTCCGCTGAAATTAACCCCGGCAGGCCGATATAACGGCGAAATTGAAGCCGACAGGTACATTGTATGGCCCGATGAAAACCGGCTGGATATTCCGCTCGAAATCTTTACGGATCTTAAACTTAACCGGAATGCCGATATGCGAATGGCAGGCTCCACTATTGGCATTCAGGATGTTTACGAAGGAGTTCACCGGGGCTGGAACAAAGATAAAAACCGGATAAAAATTAAAGGTAGTCCGAATCTGGGTAATGTGCAGGTGGTTATGATGGGTATTCGCCATAAAAAAGGGCAGTTGAATACCGGGCCCAAAGCTGTGGAAGTTTGGGTAAACGAAATGCGGCTTTCCGACTTTGATGAAAGCGGCGGCTGGGCTGCCAATGCCCGTGCCACTGCGCGCCTGGCCGATTTGGGAAGTATTACGGTTGCCGGCCGAACCCGTTCTGCCGGTTTTGGAAGCATCAGCCAAAATATAAACAGCCGTGCACTGGAAGATTTGAACGAAATTGATGTGGCCACTTCCATTGATTTGGGACGCTTTTTCCCCGAAAAGGCCGGAGTTCGTCTTCCAATGTACTATGGGTATTCCCGCAGTGTAAGAAATCCACAGTATAATCCGCTGGACCCGGATATTGAACTCGATAAATCATTGGAGCGAGCAGAAACGCAGCAAATCAGGGATTCCATAAAATTCATTTCCCAGGATTTGGTTGAACGAAAAAGCCTCAACTTTACTAATGTGAGGGTTGAACCCCAACGCGAACAAACCAAGGCACGAATTTATGATCCGGAGAATTTCTCGGTTTCCTATTCCTACAACGAAATTTTCAGACGAAATGTGAATACCGAATACAACCTCGATAAAACCTACCGGGGAATGTTCTCCTATAATTACAGTGCCAGACCAACGCTGGTTGAACCTTTTAGCAAAGTTGGTCTTCTGCAAAAAGGACCGCTGAAACTGATTGGTGATTTCAACTTTTATCCGTTACCTACACAGATTTCCTATCGAACGGATCTTTCGCGACGTTACCACGAAATTCAAACCCGAAATATTACCAACCCGCAGTTTGTACTTCCGGCCACCTACGAAAAAGATTTCCTGTGGAACAGGTTTTTTGATTTACGTTACGATTTAACCCGTTCCATCAAATTCGACTTTTCATCCAGGGCAACTTCGCGTATTGATGAACCGCAAGGACGCATTAATCGGGATATGGATGAATACCAGATGCTTCGTGATTCCATTCTCACCAATTTATGGAATCTGGGAAGACCCACCTTATACAATCACAATGTGAATATTTCCTACACGCTACCCATAAACCGCATTCAAATGCTGAATTTTATTTCATCAACAGTGCGTTACCAGGGAACTTATGACTGGCAGGCCGGGCCAATTACTGCCGATACCATTCGTTTGGGGAACAGGGTTCAGAACTCCAGAAATGTTCAGCTTACAGGGAATGTGAACTTGCAGAGTTTGTATAACAAAGTGCCCTATTTTCAGGAGTTGAACCAGAAGTTCAGAAGAACGGGTGGCAGCCGCTACAGTATGAACAGGCAATCAAGCGGAGGCCGGGCACAGCAGCAACAGCAACAACCGGAGCGAAAGGTTGAACAAACCTACAACGGAAGTATTAATTTAAGGCCAAACCAACCCCAAACTATTGTTCACAAACTCAATACACGAAAAGTGCGTGTAACGGCTACCAAAGAAGATGGAGAGGCAGTAAGAGGCAGAACAAATATTGTTGATGCCAATACAGTTGAGTTTACCTCATTGGCCGACAGCGGACAAGTATCTGTTGTGGTAAGAGGTGTGCCGGGAGACCAAACGCTTTTGAAAGATATTATTGATGTTACCACGCGCATGTTGATTGGGGTACGCACTATTTCGCTGAATTACAGCATTAACGGTGGTACGGTTTTGCCGGGATACTTGCCTGAACCACGGCTGTTTGGGGCAGGAGCATATTATCCTGAGAGCGAAATGTTTGGAAGAAATCTACCCGGCAGTTTTGCACCGGGATTCCCATTCCTGGCCGGTTGGCAGGATTACAGTTTTGCCCGCCGGGCTGCCGAAAACGGCTGGGTAACTACCGACTCAACTCTGAATATGCCCTACCTTTTTACTAAAAACGAAAGGTTTAGTTTGCGCACTACCATTGAACCACTTCCCGATTTGCGCATTGACGTTACAGCTGATCGTTCCTTCTCGAAAAATATTAGCGAGTTTTACAACTACAATCCTTCGTCCGACGAATTCAGAGCCAACAGTTTTTCCGAAACAGGAAACTTTAGTATGTCAACATTTACTTGGGGAACTGCCTTTTTTGCCATGGGAAAAGAAGAGGTTCACCAGAGTGAAGCATTTGAAAACTTCAAGGAATACCGCGAAATTATCGCAAACCGACTGGCGGCCCGGCGCAATCCCAATAACGGATTTGGATACGATCCTACTGCTCCTCACCCGGAATATCCGGGATACCCCGATGGTTACGGCCCAAACTCGGTAGAAGTTATGGTTCCTGCGTTTTTAGCCGCATATCAAAATAAAGATCCCTATTCTGTTTCGCTGGGACTTTTCCCGTCAATTAAGTTTATTCGTCCAAACTGGCGGATTCAGTACGAAGGAATGGTTTCAAAAATTCCCGGGCTGAACCGAATCATGCAGTCGCTGAATTTTACACACGCCTACCGTTCAAGCTACAACGTTGGTTCGTTTATCACCAACCTGAATTACGAAGAACAAGCCGACGGCTTCAGCTACGTGCGCGATATTGCCAACAACTTTATAACGCCTTACGATTTTAATTCGGTGAGTATTACCGAAACATTCAGCCCCCTTATAAACATGGATATCATGTGGAATAACGATCTCACTACACGCGGGGAAATCAAACGGTCAAGAAATCTTACCCTAGCTTTTGCCAACAACCAATTATCAGAAATACTGAGCGAAGAATATACTGTTGGGGTGGGTTATCGTTTTACACAAATGGACCTTATTATTAAAACCAAAAACTCGCAGCAGGCATATTCAAACGATTTAAACCTGCGTGCAGACTTTTCCTACCGAAAAAATAAAACCGTGCTGCGCAAAATTGTAGAAAATGACGACCAGATTACTGCCGGACAAAGCGCATTCACCATTAAAACCACTGCCGATTATATGCTCAGCGACCGGTTTCAGTTGCGTATATTTTTTGATAAAGTGTTGAATAATCCGTTTACCCAACTTTCGTTCCCCACATCAAATACCAATTTTGGAGTAAGTTTCAGGTTTACTTTGGCACAGTAAAAAGGAAATCTTAATTTTGGGTTCATTTTTTATGAATTGATATGGATTTTAGTTTGCTGAATTTGAATACTCCTCTTCAATTTATTAACCAGGGAATGAAGGAAAGTCTGATTGGAAATCTTGGTATTGAAGTTACATTAATAGGCGATGGACTGGTGGAAGGTTTTCTGCTTCTCTCAGAGAAAAACAGTCGCCCCGATGGTATTTTGCATGGAGGCGCAAACCTGGCACTGGCCGAGACTCTTGCCGGTTTGGGTAGTATGTTGCTGGTTAATTTAAAAGAATTTGATGTTTTAGGCACGCAGGTTTCAGGAAATCACACAGGCGTATTGATTCAAGGTAAGGCGCTGGCAGAAGCAAAAATTATTCATCGCGGAAACAAGACCCACATTTGGAATGTTGATGTAAAAAATGAAGAAGGCCGGCTGATTTCAACCGTCCGTGTTACAAATATGATTGTAAAAAGGAATGACTGAGACAAAAGATTTTGCCCTGTTTATCGATAATCTTCTTGCTTTAAACTGCCCGTTTGCCCTTTGGTCAAAGCCGGGAAGCAACACTCCGGAAATTCTTGTGGCCGACAAGGAGAAAATTGTTTACCCCGCTCGTTTCAATAAACTCAACGAACAGGAGGGTTTTGTTTTTGCGCCTTATCAGATAAATAATAATGCTCCGTTGGTTATTCTTAAACCGGGTATTTATAAAAAGGGATTAAGCGAGATTTTAAAAATCAACTGTAACCATTTTCCGAAAAAACAGGTTGCAGAAGCTCAGCCTGGCGCACCTTTTGTAATTTCACATAAGGATTATTTAGATGATATTAAGAACACTATCAACGAAATAAGAAGTACCAAATTGGCCAAAGTTATTATATCCCGGTTAATTCCATTTGCCCGAAAAAACGAGTCAATAGGTGAGGTTTATCTGCAATTATTCCAGCAAACACCAAATGCTTTTGTTTACCTTGTAAACCTTCCGGCAAATGGAGATGGACTTCCAAAAGCTGGCTTGTGGATGGGCGCTACACCCGAAGTTTTATTGCGCTCTGAATGCAAAACGTTTGAAACAGTGTCGCTGGCCGGAACACAATCGCGTAGCGATGACAATGATTACAGCTGGCACACCAAGGAAATTGAAGAACAGGCATTTGTTTCCCGATATCTGCTCGATATTTTTTACAAGTTCAATATTCATCCTTATACCACACAAGGTCCCGAAACAATGGAGAGCGGAAAGGTTGCCCACCTGGCCACCAGTTTCCGTTTTGCAGCTAAAAAGCTGGAAGCCAGGCTCGGCGATTTTTTAGCTGAATTGCATCCCACACCTGCAGTTTGCGGCTATCCCAAAACGAAAGCAGCGAAATTTATTCCCAAAATTGAAAAACACGATCGCCGTTACTACACCGGTTATCTTGGTCCTTGGCGGCTGAATGGCGATGTGGGATTATTTGTAAATTTGCGTTGTATGGAAATTTTACCGCAACAGTATATTTTGTATTCCGGGGGTGGAATAACAGCCCGCTCGTTGCCGGAGGACGAGTGGGAGGAAACCAACAAAAAAGCCACAACCTTGTTGTCGGCCATTGAAGCAGTTCAAAACCGATGATTTCAACTAAAAAACATATTCAGCAACTGGCGGCTATTTTGCTGGCAAAGGGAATTACCGAAATTGTGATTTCGCCGGGTTCACGCAGCGGCCCGCTGGTGCACACGCTGGCAACCAACCCTAAATTTAACTGCCGAAGCATTGTGGACGAACGCAGCGCCGGGTATTTTGCCATCGGTTTGTCGGAGGCCATTCAAAAACCGGTGGTGCTGGTATGCAGTTCGGGCACTTCAACGCTCAATTATGCACCGGCTGTGGCCGAAGCTTTTTATCGCAACATTCCGCTGGTAGTGATTACTGCGGACCGCCCGCAGTATTGGATTGATCAACTGGAAAATCAAACCATCAGGCAAAACAACATTTACCGCGATTTCTGCAAAAAAGAAATTGTTTTGCCCATGGGCGAATCGGAAAAAGAGCTTTGGTTTGCCGGGCGAATAATTAATGAAACACTGAATGTCGCAGTATCAGGAAATCCTGGCCCGGTGCACATTAACATTCCGCTGGAAGAACCATTGCACGACTTGCTGGATGAAGATTTGCCAGAGGTAAAAGTGATTGACAAAACAAAAACCCTATCAATTTTAGCTGAAACAGAACTTCATGAGTTGGCTGAAAACTTCAATTGTTCAGAAAAAATACTGATTTTGGCCGGCCAGCAAAATCCAAATCCGAAACTTGAAAAACTGCTGGCGGAATTAGTGGAAAAAACCAACGCCGTTGTTTTGAAAGAAAACCTGGCCAATCTGAATCATCCCCAATTTTG
>JAZBNQ010000024.1:0-2281 GCA_036350775.1 Mariniphaga sp. | reverse complement strand
TTCCATCTTCTGTTCGTATTTTCCCGGCCACAAAACACGATCCTGCAAGGCATCGGATAATGCAATGTTTATGTACAGAATGCTGTCCCACTGACGAATACTTCCGGCAAGAATGTAATCTGCATTTACCTGCCGGGCAATTTCGGGGGCCGAAAGTATCGTTTCCCTGTACTTTTCAGACGACATGCCGGAAATAACCTTTAATCCCTGAATTTTTGCCAATTGGCTGCGTATATCCTCCGAAATGCCATCGGCCAGGTATTGATTCTCCTTTTCAGGAGTGAGGTTTTCAAGTGGAAGCACAATAACCGATTTTTCCGGGGTATTGTTGCTTCTTTTTGCCGGCGAGCCAAAGGGGAGGATATCCCAAACAAAGTAGGTAAATAAAAAAATAACGATAACTGCTAATCCATAAGTAAGCTTTCGGCGTGACGTAAATAATTTTTTGGCTGAAGATTTTACCTGATTATTTTTATCCTTTTCGGCTATGTTTTTTAAATGCTTTTTCTCATCTCCCGGAGGATAACCATACAAGTCGTGAAAGCTTTTAATAAAATACGAGGGGCTGCCAAAACCTACTTTATATGCAATTTCCGAAACTGTTAGCGTTCCTTCTTCCAAAAGTTCTTTTGCTTTTTCCAGCCTGACCTCACGGATAAACTGGCTAACTGGTTTATTGGAAATGGATTTTAACCTGCGATGAATCTGCGAGCGGCTCAATCCTGCTTTTTGCACCAGTTCGTTCACTCCAAACTGTTCGTTATGCAGGTTGGCTTCCACAATTTTTGTAAGCCGTTTAACAAACTCAATTTCCGATGTGGAGTTTCCATTCATTCTGTTTTATAATATTCTTGTTAACTGTTTTAATGATTAAAAGTTACGGATTTTTGGTTGAAATGGCAATTTTTAAATTTTTTAAAACATTAGGTAAAAGGTTACCTTTTTCTGGCTTTTTCCGGAGTAAATCCATAGTACCCATAAAAATAGTTATTGAAATAATTAGCGCTGTAAAATGTTAATAATCATCAAAAGTATACCACGAATAATCATTAAAAGTGTACCACTTTCCCAGCGTTCTCATTGATGAATGAGCGTAGCGAAATGAAGAAATGAGAACGCTGGGAAGCTTATTGTTAACTTGCCTTTTGTATTATCCATAAACAAAAGGCGCAATGTATGGAATCGATATGTGGTATACAGTAAAAACGCTATTAGACAGAGGGAAAAGCCTCAGGGCCATTTCCCGTGAACTGGGCATCAGCCGCAGGACAGTAACCAAAATCCGTGATGAACTTCAAAAAGGTAACATCCAGCCACAGGCCATCGACAAGCCTGGTATCCTGGATGATTACCACGATTACATTCTGGAACTGCAAGAAAAGCAGCTTACCAGCGTACTCATTCACCGTAAGCTTACACAAGACAAAGGCCTGGAAGTATCTTATCCTACGGTTTTACGGTATGTAAACCGGTTAAAACAGTCCGAGGTATATGTGCCGGTAGAACTACCGCCCTCAGAAGAGGCACAGGTGGATTTTGGCTACCTCGGTGAGTTCAAAAAAGAGGGAAAAACTACAAAACTATGGGTTTTCTGCATGACCCTTTCTTTTAGCCGGTATGCGTATTACGAGATTGTCATCAACCAGAAAACCGATACCTTTATCCGGTGCCACATCCATGCCTTTGAGTTTTTTGGAGGTGTGCCCAAAACGGTTAAAATTGATAACCTGAAGGCAGCCGTTCTGGAAGCCAACTTTTACGAGCCGGTATTCCAGCAGCAGTACAGCGGGTTCCTTGCGTATTACAACTGTGCACCTATCACGGCCCGTGTCAGACGGGGGCAAGATAAAGGGAAAGTTGAATCGGGCATTAAATACGTAAAAAACAACTTCCTGAAAGGCCTTGGGCACAGGGATTATTACAAGGCCATCAATGAAATCAGGCACTGGAACGCCCATATTTGCAACAAGCGGGTACACGGCACCACCCGGAAAGTTCCGGAAGAAGTATTCCTTCAAAAAGAGAAAAAAGAGCTTTCCCCATTGCCCCAAAAGCGGTATGAAGTTTTTTCGGTTGAAAAACGGAAAGTAAAACCCAACGGGCATTTTTCTTTTCAGCTAAACTATTATTCAGTGCCCCATGTATATGCCAACCAGGAAGTCATGGTTAAAAGCAGTGACAACATGCTCAGGGCATACCACGGACTGGAACAGATAGCTGTACACCTGATAGAAAAATACCGGAAAGGTGTTTACATTACCACCGAAGGCCATAAACCACC
>JAZBNQ010000023.1:0-3273 GCA_036350775.1 Mariniphaga sp. | reverse complement strand
GTACCCAATCAGCGAACCGAAAAATGTTTTTATTTCTTTTTTAAATAAGCTGTACATTTCAGTTTAAAGTTCTGAGTTTAAAGTTTAAAGTTCACAGTTAAGCGGTTTTTAGAAGCTCTGTCATTTTTTTTGCCGCCCGTTTTGACGTACCAGATTTTCCTAACAGTTCTTTTAAACGGTTGTAATCAGCGGTTATTTTGTCCCGGTAGTCTTGTTCGTAGAGCAAACGGTGAAGCTCGTTCCGTACATTTTTAAATGTTAAATCAACCTGGATAAATTCTTTCATCGCTTCTTTATTCAGAATCAGGTTGGGCAGCGATGCCCATTTCACTTTTAAAAAGAAGTTTTTCATGATGAACTGAATTAGCCGGCCTCCTTCAACACGATACAAAACCGTTTGAGGCACGCCAAATAACGCAGTTTCAAGCGTGGCAGTTCCCGATGCCACCAGCGCGGTGTGCGCATTGTTCAGTAAATCGTAGGTTTGGTTATAAATCACCGGAATAGGAAAACCGGCTAATATTTTGTCGTAAATTTTCCTGTCAACTGTTGAAACACCGGCCACCACAAACTGAAATTCGGGGTAACAGGCGGCGGCTTTTTTCATAATCGGCAGTGTGTTTTTGATTTCCTGTTTCCTGCTCCCTGAAAGCAGCGCAACAACAGGCCTTTCGTCCAGATTATTATTCGTCAGAAATTCTTCTTTCGAAAGGGCTTTTTTTCGAAATGAAGTGATGGAATCCATTAGCGGATTGCCTACATAATTCACATCAATACCGTGTTTTTTGAAGTAATCCGTTTCGAAAGGAAGAATAGTAAACAGCTCATCAACATAAGCTTTTATTTTTTTTACCCGGTATTCTTTCCATGCCCATACTTTAGGCGAGATGTAATAGAATACACGGATGTTATACCGTTTTGCAAACTTAGCTATTCGAAGGTTAAATCCCGGATAGTCGATTAATACAACCACATCAGGTTGAAATTCCAGTAAATCTTTTTGGCAGAATTTCATGTTCCGGCCAATGGTTTTAATGTTCAACACAACATTTACAATTCCCATAAATGCCATTTCACGGTAGTGTTTTACCAAAGTTCCACCTTCGTTTTTCATTAAATCGCCGCCAAAATAACGGAACTCTGCTTTTGGGTCGGCCAGTTTCAACTCACGCATCAGGTTTGAACCATGTAAATCGCCCGATGCTTCTCCGGCTATCAGGTAATACTTCATTTATTAAAATGCTTTTGAAATGAGAATGGCTAAAGCGTATAAAATGGTTGCACCCAGAACACCCCGGGCTGATTGTTCGTATTTTAAACGAATAAATCCCATAAAAACAAGCAGATTGGCAAATACACACAAGCTTCCCAGTTTAACCAGTGCCTGTAAGTGCCATAAATTTTTCACGTAATTTTCAAAAGAAACGCCTCTTTCCTCAAACCAGTAAACCCCAAAAAACACCAGTATCGGTACAAGAAATCCTGCAAGAAATCCGATGCCCGGTGAATCGAACGGTTTTCTTTTTTTTCGTTGCATCAGAACGTCCAGTTTTTGAGTTCTTCCAGGGTTTTGTAGCAAGTCATGTCAACCGAAACAGGCACTATGGCTACATAATTGTTTAGCAAGGCGTCGATATCGGTTTCGGGTGACCCTTCCTCAAAATTTTTAAAATAGCCTGATAGCCAATGGTATTCGCGGCCATGTGGATCTGTTCTTTTTTCGAACTCTTCCACCCATTTGCCGTGGGTTTGCCGGCACATTTTTATTCCTTTAGGCTTCCCTCTCGGAATATTCACGTTGAGGCAGGTAAACGGTGGCAAACCATTGTCGAGGACACTTTGGAAAACTTTGGCAACAATAATTTTTGCTTTCGAAAAATCTGCATCAGGACTAAAGTCGTCAAGTGAAAAACCGATAGAAGGTACACCATGTAAACTTCCTTCGATGGCTGCGCCCATAGTTCCACTGTAAATAATACTGATGGAGGAGTTGGCACCGTGATTAATTCCCGAAACCACATAATCGGGAGTTCTGTCGAACAGGTGGTTAAAACTTAGTTTTACGCTGTCAACCGGTGTGCCGGTGCTTTTCCAGGTAGGGATGCCGTGGATTTTTTCAACCGGAATTGCACGTAACGGGTGATCAACCGTAATACCACAAGCTTTTCCCGACATGGCAACTTCCGAAGAAATTACTACCACCTCGCCAAAAAAATGCATCACTTCCACAAGTTCGCGGAGACCTTTTGCGTGGATGCCGTCGTCGTTGGTCACTAATATTAAAGGTTTTTCTGTCATAGTCTTTTTCAACAAAAAGCAAAGATAAAATAAAAAAGGCAGGCGAGGAATTAGTATCTTTCGTTTTCCTATTTTTGAAAAAAAGATGAAGTTTGGAAGGGAAGAACATACCGGTTTAAATCATTCCCCTGTCATTCGGAAAGTGCGGTTTCGTTTTTACGAAGAGCTGAATGACCATTTGCCTAAACACTGGAAAAAAAAAGCATTTGACTATAAATTTAAAGGTAAACCCGCCATTAAAAACACCATTCAGGCTATTGGGGTTCCACATGGCGAAGTGGATTTGATTTTGGTGAATGGGGAATCAGTAGGATTCGAATACCAAATGCAGGGCGGGGAAGAAATTTCGGTTTATCCGCAATTTGAATCACTCGATATTTCCCCGGTTATAAAACTCAGACCCAAGCCTTTGCGTAATACCCGTTTTGTGGTAGACGTAAACCTGGGTAAACTGGCTCAAAAATTAAGGTTGCTGGGATTCGATACGTTGTTCCGAAACGATTTTGAAGATGACGAAATTATAGATCTTTCACTGGAGGAAAAGCGCATTATTCTGACCCGGGACAAGGGTATTTTAAAACAAAATGCTGTTACACATGGCTACTTTATTCGAAATGATGATCCGAAAAAACAATTGACAGAAGTGATTGAACGGTTTCAGCTACAAAGCTCATTCAGGCCTTTTTCCCGTTGTTCCAACTGCAATGGCGAACTGGAAGAAGTTGCCAAATCGAAATTAAAAACAATTTTGCCGAATGATACTTTGAATTATTATAATGAATTCTGGAATTGTACCGGTTGCGGCAAAATTTACTGGGAAGGTTCGCATTTCGGGAGAATTCTCAACTGGGTGGATGAGTTGAAGAAAGTTTAACTATTCTAAAATTAGCCAAAATAGAAATCCAGTACTAGAATTTTACAAATCTTTTATGCCAGGTTTCCTCTTTACCAGTTAAAATAACTATGTAACTTCCG